>CAZGFN010000009.1:37210-53514 GCA_964524945.1 uncultured Isosphaeraceae bacterium | reverse complement strand
TCATGTTCACGATTTCGACGAATTCGTCATCGCTGTAATGGGCTTCGCCGTCACCGTTGGCATCACCGAGCGTGGAGTCGGGGTCGGCATTGATCTCGTTGATCACGAAGACCGAACCTTCACACTCATCAGGCACACCGTTGCCGTTGCTATCTTGGCTGGTGCCGTCGGCGATGTCGCAGGTGTCGGGAATACCGTTGACATTGCAGTCGGGATCACATTCGTCCGGGATGCCGTTGCCGTCACAATCATCGCTGCTGCCATCGGCGACATCGCAGTCGTCGGGGCTGCCGTTGCCATTGCAGTCGTCTTCGCATTCATCGGGCACACCGTTGGTATTGCAGTCTTCTGAGAGACCATCCGCGATGGCGCAGGCATCGCCCATGCCGTCGCCGTCGCAGTCGGCCTGATCCGGGTTGGCCAGATCAGGGCAGTTGTCGACCGAGTCGAAGACGCCGTCACCATCGGAGTCGGTGGTGTCGCATTGGTTGTCGGTTCCTGGGGTATCCAAGACCGACAACTCAAAGGTACCCACGTACCAAGTGGCGTCGCAGCGATAGGCGTGGCCAGGGGTGTAGTCGCCGTCTGGGCCGACATGCGTATCGCAGTACACGGGATCACCAGCAGCAGGATCAGGTCCGACAAAGGCCACGCAGTCAACGATGTTCGTCCATGGCTCGAGATCGAGCGTGCCGTCATCGTCGGTGTCAAGGTCATCGTTGAGCAGGCCAGTGAAGCCCGTAACCAACATGTGCGTAGTTTGATCACCACTCTCGAAGTTCAACTCATAGGCGTAATCCGGTACCCCAATCGTGAGGGTTGGCTCGCCGATCAGGAAGAAGCCAGCGGCATTAATGGAGAAGCCGTCCAGCATGATGGCTTCTTCGATGACGCCAAAGCCTGAACCGCTGCCATCGCCGATCACGATAAAGGCCAAACCATCGAGTGAGTGGCCTGGCGTGCCGATGAATTCGACGTATTCGTCATCATCGTCGCCGGGTTGGTTCAGACGTGCTTCGTTGAGCACCACATCGCCTTGCCAGTCACAGGAAGTACAGTCGGTGCCATCACCCATGTATTCACCGGCGAGGGCTTCGCAATCGGCCTGCGTATGGATCTCGCAGTTGTCGGCGATGGCGCAGCAGGCGCCGGTTGGATCCGGTGCACAGTCTTGGCCAAAGTTGGCGATGACAAACAGGAGGTCATCGACATTGCACAAGCAGTTGCCGTTTGGGGGCGGTGTACAGTCGCCAGTGGGGCGGAATGTGCCGTCGCCTGTGACTCCAAAGTTGGCAATCACTGCAAGGATATCGTCGACATCGATTGTCCCATCTGGTTGATTCTTTGGGCCACTCACATCGGCCGGGCACGAGAGCAGTGCGTCGTCACAAGGGTCAGTCGGCGCGCCAGATTGCATTTCGACGGTCTCAACCCAAGCAATGTTGGGGAAACCGATGCCACCAGTGGTTGTCCACGTAGCGATGCCACAGTCACCATCGATGGTTCGGATGTAACTATCGCTTGTCTCACCAGCGGTATTGCCGCCAACGTGTGTTCCCCCGAATGTTTCAGGCATGTGCAGTTCGACAAAAATCAGATCGGTCGCCATGGCGGCGACCGGGGAAGCAAAGGTAGCGGTCAGGAAGACCGGGGTCGTGGTGGCAGGAACGCTCAGTGGGGCCGATCCAAGAAAGATCAGGTCGCCAGTTGAACTGCCAGGGGCGCGGTCACCATCGATATCACGGTAGATGTTGACCGTTGCGGCCAAAGCCTCATCACTGAATTCGACACCCCAGTGGGCGCAGGTGATTTCCACATCTCCTGACAGGCCGCTTGCGGCAAGGTCGTGTGATCGCCCATAGGCGTGGGGGGCTGTTCCAGAACCGCTGCAGGCGGTCGATCCTCCAAGCAGAATAGTGTCTGGATCGAGGTTTTCTGTTTGAAGTGTTCCATCACTTGCGCAGGGCACGACTTGCGCCCCAGCTATGGCCGTCAGGCCGGTGATGCTGCTAAGGGCACACACAACGAATAGTGGGTGGGTTGACATCTGACTCTATCTCTCCTCTTCAGATGTAGTCGCGTGGATTCTCGGACGTCACTGCTCCCGAGGTGCAAAACACCCAAGGTCCCCCAATGCTACCCGAGAATTCGCTGAATCCAAGGGGGGACTTGTTCAATTTGATCCCATTGTTTTCAATGTTCGCTAGGGGGATCGCTGGGGGGCGTGGTCTAGTATTGCCCGAATAGTCTGCCGATCAAGGCTGACTGGGGCCCAATTGGATGCTGGGATGGGGCACTGCACAACAATGGTCCATCCATGGGGCACTGGCAGGTTGAGTTGGAGTCCATTGGATCCAACGGACGCGTAAACCCCATCGAGGCTGTAGACACGCTTTCGCCGGTGCCGAGTTGCTACCACTAGTCCGGCTCGTTCTAGCAGTCTGAGGTTGTGGCTGGCTAGGCTCAGCCCGACCCCAATGGCCTGTGCAGCATCGCCCACGCACTGTGGTCCACTGGCCAGTAATCGGAGTAGTTGCATTCTGACGGACCCAGCCAAGAGGGACAGCGCGACGGCCGGATCAAGGGCGTTTCGGGTATCTGGTCGGTCTAGCGGTGTTTGGGAATTGACTGCGCGGCTAACAGTTGGATTCGAAGAAGGTGGTCGGTTGTTCATAAACTGGCGCCAATCTCTACTGCCAGCGGTTTAGATGCGGTCTCAAGCTTGTTGAGATGTCAATAGGCACGCTGGGGCGGGGAAGGGGTTCACACACGCATTACCGGGGTGTTCATTGATACTAGTTTCCGCCAAGGAAGTTCCTAAGCAGTTGGGAAACCGCACAAGTTTTTGGGGTCATGGTGGTGCGGGCCGCGGTTGGATACGCGTTTGGCAGCACTATTCTGTCCCACCTGGTCTTGCGGCGAAGCCGCGGCCAATACCGGAGGAGGGACTCGAACCCTCAATCCCTTTCGAGAAGCGGATTTTGAATCCGCCGCGTATGCCAATTCCGCCACTCCGGCTTTGAACAGCGAGAGGACATGATCGCCGCAGGCAGCGCAATACGCAAACCATTTGGCGGCGGACTCTGAAGTTTGGACGCATGAAGGCGGCGACGCTGTGGTCACGTACACTAGCGAGATCATGAAGACACCAACACAAGAAGAAAGTCCAGAGAGGCTTTCCCCTCGCGTGATCTTGCAGGTGGTGGCTGCTGCAGTGATCGTGATCGCTTTGGTGGCTTTGGCCGGCGGCTATTTTGACCAATCGCCATCGCCGCGCCCGGTACGGGCAATCACGCCCCCTCCGCCAATCGCATCGACACAAGCACCAGTGCCCGCTCCGTCACCGGTACCTGCCGCGGAGGACGACTCCCCCGTGTCGGCTACGCTGGATCCGCCGACCTATGAATTCGGGTTCCTCCGGCCCAGTGAGTCGCGTACGCGGACGCTGACGGTGACCAATCGTGAGACAATGCCCATCCGTCTCAAGGGCACCTGGCGTGGGTGCACTTGCACGACGCTCGATGTGCAGGCGGGTTTGCTTGAGCCCGGAGAGTCCCGCGAAGTGGCTGCAACGTTGACGGCGGGACTGACTCCCACCACCAAGGATTCCACGGTGAAGTTGGAAGTGGTGGGCCGGCCTCCGATCATCCTTCCGATGAAGGGCGAAATCATTCGTGGAGTCCGCGCCCGGCCGCGTGACATTTCGACCTACAGCTACCGCGGGGCCGAGGGTAACTATCGACCGCGAGGCGCGGTGACTCTGGACGCGCCCGAGGGTGTGCCCTTTCGGATTCTGGCAATCAACGGAGAACCACAGTCCACCGAGCCTTCACTCCAGCATGTCATCCCGTGGGATGTCACGGCGTTCGACGCCACGAGTGGTCTGGATCCGCTGGGCCAATCCGTGCCTCGGTTCTGGTTGATCGAGACAGACCACCCGGACACTCCGGTGATGGAACTCCGCGTGTCACATCGAGCCAATGCCATTGAGCCACGCGGCGATCGCCCTTGGTTCTTTACCGAGTTGTATGTCAACGCCGGCGGGGTTGGACCTGATGGCAGTGCGATCTTCACGTTGCCGATCAAGGGTCTCAGTGGACTCAACGCAAGCAAAGACATCATTGAAGGTGTGCGAAGTGACAGTGAGCAATTCAGCGCAAAGCTTCGATCAATCAAACCAGAGGGTCGCGACCTCCTTGCTGAAATTGCCATCACGCCTTCGCCAGGGACTCGTGGCGCTATCGAGGGCGATCTTATTGTGGAGGGCAAGCAGTTCTCGGCCCCGCTTCGGATTATCGCGACCACTGGCCGGGCAGCGCGATGAAAGTTTCCGTCATCATTCCAGCAGCAGGTGGGGGCAGTCGATTTGGCGGCGACAAATTATCCCGTGACTTGCGAGGTCGTCCAGTCTTGGTGCGGACCATTGAAGCCTTTACACGCCGCGATGAAGTGACGCAGATCATTGTGGCAGGACCGCCCGATGACTTCGATGCATTTGTCGATCGCTTTGGAGCCGTGCTTGGGTTCCATGGGGTGGTGCTGGTGAAAGGTGGCCGCACGGATCGATGGGAATCTGTCACGCTGGCACTTGAATCGGTCAGTCCGGATGCAACGCACGTGGCCGTTCATGATGCGGCCCGGCCATGTGTGTCTCAGGACTTGCTCGATCGTGTGTTCGAGGCCGCAACGCGGCTCGATGCCGTGATGCCTGGCGTTGAAATCAGTAGCACGGTCAAGGAAGTGGACCGCGATCGCGCCCGCGATGTAGCCACAAGCGACGCGCTGGCCGACGCCATTTTGGGCGAAGAAACGGCAAGCACCATTGAGGCCATGCCCGTGATGCGGACGGTACCCCGTCACTCGCTGATCTTGGCGCAGACACCGCAGGTATTCCGAGCGGACTTGCTGGCCAAGGCTGCCTCATCCGGAGCAATGACGGGCGTTACGGACGATGCCTCGGCCGTAGCTCAACTCGGGGTGGATGTGCACGTGGTGCCTGGCGACTCAAGGAATATCAAAATCACCCGCCCGGAGGATTTGGATCTGGCGGCGGCCATATTGTCGCCGATGGTTGGGGCGCGACCCTGACAACTCCATGCGAGCCGGACTTTCCGCGATGGTGAGGCGGAATGTGGCCGATAGCAGTGGAACTCCCCCTCTGTGGACCCCGTGATGACCGAGATGCCGCCACCCAATTCGCCCAATCCTTCCCGCGTGAGCGTCATCGTGCCTACCTATCAGGAGGCCGACAGCCTCGGGGCGCTGCTCGATCGACTATCACGCGTTCGGGAGGGGGGGCTCGAACTCGAGGCACTCATCGTTGATGATGATTCTCGCGATGGCACCGAGGAGGTTGTGCGGGATCTGTCGCTTCCGTGGGTTCGACTCATCACTCGTCGGGGCGAACGTGGCCTGAGTTCCGCAGTGCTCGCTGGCCTTCGCGCCGCTAGCGGTGATGTACTCATTGTCATGGATGCAGATTTGTCGCACCCGCCCGAGTCCATTCCTGACATGCTGGCCGCCCTGCAGAGCGGCGCGGACTTCGTGGTCGGATCTCGGTATGTGGCTGGGGGTGGGACCGAAGATGGTTGGGGCGTGCTTCGCTGGGTGAACTCCAAGGTGGCCACGATTATGGCCCGTCCGTTTACATCGGTGAAGGATTGCATGAGTGGCTTCATAGGATTTCGTCGCGATACATGGCTGAACGCTCAAGACCTTGATCCGGTGGGCTACAAGATCGGCTTGGAACTCATCGTCAAGTGTCGGTGCACCAACGTTGTCGAAGTGCCCATTCATTTTTCAACGCGACAGTATGGCCAAAGCAAACTCACCCTCAAGGTGCAGTTGGAGTACCTCGATCATGTACTGAGACTTCTGCGTTGGAAGTACCCAGGGTGGTCGAGCTTTGTCCCATTTGCGCTGGTAGGCATTTCGGGCATCGGTGTGTACGCAGCCTTGCTTGCCATCTTTGGAGTGATCCTTCAAGACATTCTGTCCGATGACATCCAGATCATTCTGGCCATCCTGCTTACGATCGGCTGGAACTTCACATTCGATCGGTGGCTGGCGTTCTGGTACGCCAGGGGGGACACACTCTGGCGACAATTCGTTGGTTTTCTGGGCGTGTGCTCGGTGCCGGTGGTGATCAACTTCTTGGTGACGATCTGGCTGGTGGGCGACCATATGGTGGCACCAGCGGCTGGGGCCATTGGGGCCTTGGTTGGATCGGTTGCGGGCGTCTTGTTCAACTGGTTTGTTGCGCGGGCGATTGTCTTTCGCCGCAATGCATCAGATTGAGATTTGACAGGACAACCCAAGCCCGACGCTGCGCAGGGCCGCGCCGGTGTGGCTGTGTTCATTGGCCGCGATGAGTTCTGGCGGTCCCTCGGCCACAAGTGTGCCGCCGCCAGCGCCGCCCTCAGGGCCAAGGTCGATGATCCAATCTGCGCGGCGAATAATGTCAAGGTTGTGTTCGATGACCACTAGCGTATGTCCGCGATCGGCGAGCCGTTGCAGGACTCGTAGCAGCAGGTCGATGTCAGCAAAGTGCAGACCAGTGGTTGGTTCGTCAAGTACGTAGAGCACATGCCCCTGCGCTCGAACGCCAAGTTCCTTGGCAAGTTTGACACGCTGCGCTTCACCTCCTGAGAGGTGGGGGGCTTTTTGTCCAAGTTCGAGGTAGCCAAGACCTACATCATCTAGGCACTGCAACATGCGGCCGACCGCTGGGTGTGCTTGGAAGAATGACACGGCCTCCTCGATGGTCATGGACAGTACGTCGGAGATGGTCTTGCCTCGCCACTTCACCTGAAGCGTTTCCGGGTTGTACCGACTGCCACCACATGTATCGCACGTCACAAACACATCGGGCAAGAAGTGCATTTCAATGCGTCGCATGCCTTGGCCTTGACACTCCTCGCATCGGCCTCCTTTGACATTGAAACTGAATCGGCCCGGTTTCCATCCGCGGATGCGCGCTTCGGCTGTTCGGGCAAAGAGGGCGCGGATGTCATCAAAAATGCCCGTATAAGTTGCTGGATTCGAGCGTGGCGTTCGTCCAATGGGAGATTGGTCAACTTCAATGACGCGGTCGATGTGTTTCAGGCCGGTGATGCGGCGGTGTCGACCCGGGAGGTCGCCACTTCCATTGATGTGCCGGCGAGTCGCTTTGAGCAGAATCTCGTTGGTCAGCGTGGACTTGCCTGAGCCCGATACTCCAGTGATGCAGACCAAGCCTCCCAGCGGGATGTCCACATCGAGAGATTGGAGGTTGTTGGCCCGGGCGCCTCGGATGCCCAGCCGCCGCTTGCTCAGTGTGCGAGGTGGTGCGGCCTCGCCGCCGACCGTTTGTCGTCCGGCTAGGAAGTCGCCCGTGAGTGAGTCGGGAGTATCAATGATGTCCTGCACTTTGCCCTGCGCGACAATTCGCCCGCCATGTCGTCCGGCGCCTGGGCCGATGTCAAGCACGTGATCGGCGGCCCGGATCATCTCGTCATCGTGTTCGACCACAAGCACCGTATTGCCAATGGTGGTGAGGTGTTCCAGCGTCGTGATCAGGCGGGCGTTGTCGCGATGGTGCAGGCCGATGGTCGGTTCGTCTAGCACATAGCACACGCCCACAAGGCCTGAACCAACCTGTGTGGCCAGTCGAATTCGCTGGGCTTCGCCGCCAGACAACGTAGATGTGCCACGATCGAGCGTGAGGTAGTTGAGTCCGACACTGCGTAGAAAGCCCAATCTCGCGGTGAGTTCACGACAGATGGGTTGGGCAATGGTGGCTGCTTCTGCACTAAGGTCCATCGACTCGAGAAAGTCTGCCGCTTGGTCAATGGTGAGACTGCAGAGTTGCGCGATGTTGAGCGTCGTGGATCCTGAGGTGAGTAGGACATGCAAACTCGGCGGGCGGAGTTTGGCGCCGCCGCAGGCATCGCAAGATCGTTGTGACATGTACCCGTGCAGTCGGGTTCGGACGAGTTCACTTTCGGTCTCTTGATACCGGCGTTGCAAGTTTGGCAGTACACCCTCGAACCGAAGCCCTTTGATGTTCGATGCGGGTGCGCCGTGCATCAAGAGGTGCAGATCGTCCTGTGGCAAGTCAGACACCGGGGTCTTTCGGGTATGCCCAGTGTGGTCACAGAATCGCCGGTATTGTCTGGCGTACCACGTGTTGAGTCGGCGTCCGTTTCGGGTCCACGGTTTGATGGCGCCGTCGCCCAAGCCCAGGTCGGGGTCGGGAATCACCAGTGACGTGTCGAATGTCCGCCGAGTGCCCAGCCCATCGCAGGTCGGGCAGGCGCCGTGGGGCGAATTGAATGAAAAGATGCGTGGTTCTAACTCGGCCAACCCGCACTCTGGGTGCGTGCTGCAGGCCATTCGCTCGCTCCAAATGGCTGAGGTCCAATCATCACCGTCTTGTTGGAGCACCAGCAGGACGCCTTGCCCAGCTCGAATCGCCGTATCGACCGAATCGGCCAAGCGGGCGCGGGTGTCACGACCGCGAATGACAAGACGATCGACAACGGCCTCGATGTCGTGCCGCACATGGCGGGCGAGGTCCGCTGGGTTTTCTCCGCCGCGGGCCAGCGTGTCGCGAATGTCAATGATCTGTCCGTCGATTCGAGCGCGGACGAAGCCAGCGGCTTGCAGGTCTTCGAGTACTTCCTTGTGGTGCCCCTTTCGTCCACTGATGATCGGTGCGCACAGCATGATTCGCGTGCCATTGGAAAGCGATGAGAGATGCTCAATGATGGCTGACGCGCTGCTGCGGACGATGGGCTTCCCGCATGTCTTGCGTCCTACCTTGGCCCAGCATGTCGGTTGCCCGCAGCGTGCATAGAGCAGCCGGAGATAGTCGTAGATCTCGGTAGTGGTGGCGACGGTCGATCGTGGGGTGTGGCCACCACGACGTTGTTGGATAGCAATAGTTGGAGGGAGACCAGCGATGGACTCGACGTCAGGCTTTCGCATTTGCTGCAAGAACTGCCGGGCGTAAGCCGTCAATGACTCCATGTACTTTCGTTGGCCTTCGGCGAAGACCGTGTCGAATGCAAGAGATGACTTGCCCGATCCCGAAACGCCCGTCACGACGACCAGTTGATCGCGGGGAATGACAACGTCCACTTCCTTGAGATTGTGCTCACGAGCGCCAACGATGACAATCGCTGATGATGGAGGCGTGCCAGTGCGTGGTTTCTTGGTGCGGGCGGCCACGGATCGCTCCTAGTGGATGGCGGGGTTCAGCCCAAGTCGCGGCGTTGAAAGAGCAGCACACCGGCGGCCAAGGCTGCGGCGGTGTAGATCACGCCATAGATAGTGCTTTGGAGCAGATAGCTTGTGGGAATGGCGATGTCCTGCGTGACGGCATCGGAGAGCCACAGCACCTGAAAGTTTGGCAGGATGGAATAGCCCGCCTTGAGGAGCCACCAGGTAGCCAGTTCGCTGCCAGTGGCAAAGTCGGCCAAGGGGACGATGGCGACATCGATGGTGTCGGTCAAGGTTTGGGTTTCGCCAGACATTCGCTCGACCACGGTGGCGACTTCTACTTGCTCAACCTTCCCAGCCTCGGCGGCGCGGGCACCCCAATCGGCCTCGATGGCGTGCAGGGGCCGACCAAAGATCCAATCCGAGAGCAACCCCAAAACGAATAGTCCGGTGGTGACAAGCAGTGTCATGACCTGCCCAAGCCGTGTTGAGACGGCCACGGCAATCGCCGAGAGCATCATGACCGAGGTAAGGATGGCGATCATTGCAAGCCACAAATTGGGTTTGAAGGAGATGGCCATGTCTTGGGCCGAGAAGTCGGCGCTGAAGTTGAGGGTCAGCAGATAGGCCACCAGCAGTAGGGGGGCACCGGTGAAGATGACCATGCTTGTGAAGACCGTTCCATAGAAGTAGTTGCACCAGACGGCAACCAAGACAGCAATGATGGCTGCTGATCCACTAAAGATGATGACTGGGACGTGCATCGGGTCGCGGACAGTCTGCAAGACGGTGTGCATCTCCACAAGCATGAACACCAAGGCCAGAATCACGATGGCCAGCAGGAGGGCGATGGTGGCACCGATAAATTTTCCAAGAAGAAAGGTTGGGCGTCCGATGGGCTTGGACACCACCGTCAAAGCTGTTCGATTGCTGATCTCTCGTCCGAGAACCGATGTGGCGATGAAGGCCGCCAAGACGGCTCCAGCGAGGAAGACGGTCGCCAGACCGATGTCGATGAGCATCCGCTGGTCGTCGTCCATCGTGAAGGCTGACAGGGGGTTGCTCAGAATCAGCAATAGAGTGCCCGCAATGATGACCACGAGCGTGATCGGCTGGCGGACGCTCTCAAAGAAGGTATTTCTTGTGACGGCGAGAATCTGCTGGAGATACATGGCGGGGGATATCGTACCGGCGGCGGGGGATCCACAACCGACTCCAGTTGAAACGGGGTGAACCCGGGCAAGGTTCATCACAACCTGATATTTTGCCAAGCCCATATGAACCGCGCCCATGGCCGAGGCCGTAGTGGGAGGGTCCTCACCAATGGGGGCCCGATGCCCTGACCTCCGTATGTTGATCAATCGGCTTCATCAGATCTGAGCAGGAGTACGCGTGAGCGGGATGAGAATAGACCACCTAGCCTTCCAGCGGGCTGTGAACATCGCTGGATTTGGGTTCCTGTTGCAGGCTGGTCTTGGTGCGGTGCTGCTTGTTTTGGGTTTGTCACTGGACGATACGTCTTGCATTGTGGCCTCACTCTGGTGCTTGATTGGGTTGGCGGTCTGGTTGGGACTGTTGATTGTGTTCAATCAGCATCGCCTCGAACGCCTGGAGGCACTTGAGCAGGAAGACCTTGCTGGCGATGAGTCAGCCATCTTCGATGATTCGTCCGAGGGCGGCCTGCCCGCGGCTCGGCGGCTTCGTTCTATGTATCGATGGGTCATGCCCGCGGTGAGCATTTGCTACGCCGGGGCCTTGGCTGTTGCTGGCTGGCTCGTGATCAGTTGGATGACTTCGCTTGAGAGCGATTCCTCCCTTGCCGACTTTGCGATGACGGAACATCTTGGCTGGATGGTGGCCATCTATCTGGCCTTCGCCGTTGTGTCCTTCATCATGTCTCGATTTCTGGCCGGGATGGCAGAGCAGGATGCGTGGCGACATCTTCGTGCTGGTGCTGGTGTCATGGTGGGCAATGCCTTGGTGCTTGTGGCAGCCGCCATTGGTGAAGTGTTCCGCTTCTTTGAAGTTGATCGCATTCTGGAAGGTGTGGTGTGGGGAATTGCCATCTTTATGGTCGCTGTGGCCGTTGAAGTTGTGCTTGGTCTTATTCTCAATGTCTATCGGCCACGCAGCGCGGGCGATTTTCCGCGGGCGGCCCATGATTCAAGCACTCTAAGCCTGTTGACTCGTCCGGACTCCTTTGTCCAATCGATCAATGAGGCGGTCAATTATCAGTTCGGCTTCGACATCACTAGTTCGTGGGGTTACCAGTTACTCCTTCGGAGCAGCGTCTGGCTTGGCGGTCTGGCTGTGGCGGCCCTGCTCATCATGAGCGCGGTGGTCATCATCGGCGGTCGCGAGGAAGGCTTGCGAATGCAGTGGGGGCGGATCGTTGGTCAGCCGGGTGAACAAGTGCAGACGTCAGGCCTCTTTGTCAAGTTGCCCTGGCCGCTTGAGCAGTCGGTCAGTTATGACGTTACGAGCGTTCGTCGCATGGACGTCACGCCGCCCCAGTCGCGGGTCGCTGCTTACAACGATTGGGCCAACCCAGTCGACTTGGTCAACAAGGCAGCGCCGGTAGGCTTCATCGTGCGGCCATCGGTGCTCATGGACCCTCGGGCAACCGATGTCGTTCAGGGCGATGATGATGCCACTGCCAAAGAGTCTGCTCACGCCCTGATTACAGCGATGATTTCGCTGCAGTGGCGGCCCAAGGGTGGCGGCAACGGCGAACCTTCGCAATTGCTTTCGTATCTAAACTTTGGCAGTGACCGCGCTCGAAGGCGTACGTTGTATTCGGATCGCGAGCGGATGATTCGAGCGATCACTCTGTCTGAGGCTACGCGGTACTTGGGCGAACTGACGCTCGATGACACGCTTTCAGGAGACCGGGCCGAGTTGGGCCATACGCTTCGTCTTCGTGTTCAGAAACGTCTTGATCAATTGGACTCGGGCGTTGAACTCATTGCAATTGACTTGCCTGCAGTCTCACCACCCCAAAAGGCGGTGCGAAGCTTTGAAGACCTTCCCGTTGCTATTCAGCAGTCTGACAGCACTGTGGCGTTGGCCGAGCGTAACATGGCCAAGCAATATACGTCGTTGGTAGGCGAATCCTCCCTAGTTGATCCAGTCATTGCTGCAATCGATGACGTTGATAAGGCCCGGGGGGCCATGGTAAACGCTTCGGATGCAGACAAGGCATCACTCGCCCAGAAATGGACCGATGCGGTTGCCAAAGCCGAGTCGCTGCTCCGCGAGGGTGGGGGCGCGGCCTATCAGGTCATCAGTGCCGCTGATGTGTCACGCTGGATTGATTTGATGGATCGAGGAAGTCAAGTCAGTCGTGTGCGTGGCCAGCAAGCCGCGTGGAAGGTGTCTCCGGAAATCTTCCGTCAGCGAGCGATCATGAATATCTATTCGGCCAATCTTCCATCAATGCGAAAATTTGTCCTCGGGATCACTCCTGAGCAACTGGACCTCTCATACGAAGTACGCGAACTCGCCGCTCCCAACATGGTCTTTTCTGACATGTTGAGTGACGAGCAATCCAAACAGGTGGAGCCCTGACCGTGAAGAAGACAGCCGCCATCGTGGTGGGCCTGATCGTTCTGATTGTGCTGGCCATTTTCAGCATGACCTACTCGGTTGCGTTCAATCAAGTCGCCATCAAGAGTCGATTCGGCAAGGTCGATGATTCGAGCATTGTGCGTGAGTCAGGCCTCCACTTTCGGCTCCCGTTCTTCGCCGACTCGGTCAATCTGTACGACACCCGTCTTCAGATTGTCGAAACGTCCTTGGAGAATGTGTTGACGGCCGATGGCCAGCAGATCGTTGTCAAGGGCTTCTTGTTCTGGCGTGTGCAGCGTGCTGGCGCTGGTCCACTTGACTTCTACAAGTCATTCGAGGACACCGACGCGGCGCGTGCCATGCTGCACCCGCAACTACGTGATGGCCTTACTGTGTTGTCTGAGTATCGATTCGATGATCTCCTTGGGGTCGACTCACAGTTGGAGAAGGCTGAGAAGTCCCTATTGGCGCGCATGCGAGAGGTGTCGGCCAAGGGCGTAGAGCCAGTCGCTGCAGGTATCAGCAGAATTGTATTCAAGGGTCCGACTAGTTCGGAAGTCGTGCGGCGTATGCAGGCTAGGCGTGACACGCTGGCCGAGAACGAACGTGCTCGCGGCACTGCCGAAGCGCAGCGAATCAAGGCTGACGCAAGGGCCGTGTCCGAGCGGATTTTGGCCTTCGCTAGCCAGCGTGCGCAGGAAATTCGAACGCGGGGCGAAGAGCGAGCGGCGAGTTATCTCAAGGAGATAAGCGAAGACGAAGAATTGGCGATCTTCCTGCTCTGGACCGATGCATTGGAGCGATCGCTCTCGCGCAACACGACCTACGTCATTGATACGTTGACCGAACCGTGGCACCTACTCAAGGGTGGTATCGGTGGTAATGGTACGGATGCGTCTGCCCCTGCCAAGGAGGCCAACGGTGGCTGAACTGCCCGGCGAAGAACAGATGCCCGAAGATGGCGATCCGACTCCTCGCGGTCGAGATGCATCGGTCCAATTGGATGTGCGCGATGACGTCGGCTCAGAAGCCATGCTTCGCGAGGCCATGGATCCAGCCAATCGCTCGCTGACCGATGCGCTCCAACTGAGTTTCCGAGTTCTGCAGTTGGCCATCATTGTGCTCTTTGTGTTGTTCCTTTTCTCCGGCTTCCGGACCATTGAAGGCGATCAGGCTGGCGTGGCGACTTTGTGGGGGCATATCGAAGACTCCTCCGGCCTTGAGCCTGGACTGCAGATGAACTGGCCACCACCGGTCGGTGACTTCATCGTGTTTCAGGCTGAGGGCCGCACAGTGGATGATGGCAGTCGATTCATGCCTGACCCCAACAGCATCGCCCAGCAGGATGTACAAGTAGCTAGAGCTTCGGCGACCGATCGGATCAAGCCCGGTCGCGATGGCTCCTTTATTACTGCCGCGGGTGAAATCGCTCATATTTCGGTCAGCGCCAGATACGACATAGTGGATGCCGTTTCGTTTCTGGAGTCGATGTCCAGTGACGAAGCACAAGAGATTGTGCGACTGTCTCTGCAGCGTGCAGTGGTCGATGTCGGTGCTCGGCACACGTTGGCCGAAATTAGTGATCAGATGTCTGGGGATGACCTCCGGGAACTGATTCGACAGTCGTGCCAGAGCTTTCTTGATGGCATTGACTCGGGCATTCATCTGGTCGATGTGTCCCTTCTGAGCGACCCAAACCCACCGCTGTTTATTCAGCAGTCGTTCGAGGAATACTCACGAGTTCGGCAGCAGGTCGAGGCCGACGTCGAGGCGGCGCGCCAAGCGGGGCAAGAAGTCAAGATCGCTGCCGCTGGCGAGCACTATGCAGAACTGGCCGCCATGCTTGCAACCTACGAAACGCAGTGGGATGTCAACGACGAGGCGGCCATGGCCGACACGATGACCAAAATGGATGCACTGCTTGGGGGCGGACGCATCAGTGGAGACGCATTCCGGGCAATCAGTTCGGCGGGCCGATACGAAACGCAGGTTGAGAACTCCGTTGGCGGACTTGCCAGACGATTCGAAGGACTGCTTCCGGCTTGGCGTGACACGCCTGAACTGGTCAAGGCGCAGGTGTTGCTTGATGTGCGAGGTTCGCTCTACGGAGCGGATGATGCAGAGACCATCCAAGTTCCATTCGGGCTTGGATCGATGACACTCAATATCTCAGGATTGCAGCACGTCCGGGACATTCGTCGTCGTGCAGACATGACGCAGCGTGAGCAGGACACATGGCGGAATCGTCCAGGATCGGACATGGATTTATTCAAACGTGTTGAAGAACTCAAGGGTGATGCTGCTGCACGACAGTTGCGAATAGATGACTCTGGTCGCCTGCGTGGAATGCGGGAGAACAACTAATGGTTCGTCATCGTGATGTTGGAGGTGGTGGACCAGTCGTGTCGGCCAAAGGACTGACGCGGACTTTTCGAGACTTCTGGATGCGTACACGTGCCAAGGCGGTTGATCGCATTGACTTTGAGATTGCGCGGGGTGAGATCTTCGGGCTTCTTGGCCCCAACGGATCCGGCAAGAGTACGACGATCAAGATGATCCTTGGTCTGCTTCGCCCCACGAGCGGCTTGTTGACCGTTTTTGGTCGTCCTCCATCGGACGTGATGGTCAAGAAGTACATTGGCTTCTTGCCCGAGGAGTCATATCTCTACGGGTACCTCACGCCACTGGAAACACTTGACTACTACGGCCGACTCTTTGGAATTAGTCGCAGTGAGCGGCGTCGTCGGAGCGAAGAACTGCTTGAGATGGTTGGGTTGGCAGGAGTGGGACATCGACCAGTTGGGGAATTTTCAAAAGGCATGATGCGTCGCATCGGACTGGCGCAAGCCTTGGTCAATGACCCAGACCTCCTGATCCTCGATGAGCCGACATCGGGTCTCGATCCGATTGGCACTCGTCAGGTAAAACAATTGCTGCAAGATCTTCGCGGTCGTGGCAAAACGATTCTGCTCAGTTCTCACTTGCTCGGCGATGTACAAGATGTGTGCGACCGAATGGTCATGTTGTACGGGGGCAAGATTCGCGCAGAAGGTACGGTCGAAGATCTGCTCGATGACAGTCAACACACCATCCTTCGCATGCCACGGTTGTCAGCAGAGGTCATCGAGAAAATTGAGCGGGTGCTCCAGCAGTCAGGGGCGGCCATCGAATCAGTCGAGGCTCCGCGCCAACGACTCGAAGATCTCTTTATGCAGATTGTCGATGAGGCCCGCCGAGAACATGCCGAAACCTCCGGCGCGACCGAAGGCGGCCCGACAGCAGAGTTCCTGCTTGGTGCGGAGCAAGGGAAAGATCTTGTGGAGGCTTTGCAGCGTGCTGTAGAGGCGCCCTCCCGTGGTGCTGTGCGGCAAGACGACGCGAAGCCCTTAGATTCGCAAGGCCCTGCAGAAGAGATGCTTGAATCGCTCGCCAAAGGGGCCACCAAGTCCCAAGGACCTGCCAAGGCGGCGAGAAAGAAACAGCAGACCACCAAGCCCGATGTCGACTCCGCAGTTATCAAAGACCTGCTTGACCAG
>CAZGFN010000009.1:17691-37200 GCA_964524945.1 uncultured Isosphaeraceae bacterium | reverse complement strand
GCGGCGAGTGAGTAGGATTTCTCATCTGCGTCAAACAGCCGATGCGTTGCAGCGGCGTCTGACGATTCGAATTATCACGACGTTGGTGATCGTGGCTACCGCCGGGTGGTTCTTTGGCACGGCGCTCTATGTTCGCGCAGCCTTTGATGGCCGCGCGCGGACCATCGACATCGCCGTCACCGGCGAGGATGCCTCGCAATATGCGCGCTTGCTTCGAGAAACTGGCGAAGTTGAAATTGATGGGGAAGTGTATTCGGCCCCCGCGGCCCCGCTGGAACTGCTGATTTCCCCTGAGGATGAGATCTCCGACCCGGTTCGACTCGTCTTTCTGTTGCTACGGGACCATGTGCCAACGTGGATGCCATCGTGGTTGTTGGTTGAACAAACCACAGCGTGGACGCTGCTGATCGCCACCATCACTGTCGGCGTGCTGGCGGTGTGGCTGGGACTCTTGGTGCCCATTGTCATGACGGGGGTGGTGGGGGGTGTTCTGGCAGGATTGGCGTGGCTGATCGGGGCGGAGTTATGGATCCTGCCGCTCTTGGCAATGGCTGGTCTCTTCATGGTGTTCTTGATCCTGACCAACTTGGCGTCTTGGTTGCTAGCCCGACCGATTGGTTGGTGTGCGGTGGCACACACTTTGCTCAAGGAGGCTGCCCGAACCAGATTGTCATTGGGGTTTGTGATTTTGCTGCTTGTGGTGCTGCCGCTGCTTCCCCTGACGATTAATCTCGATGGTCCGTTGCGGCATGCCATCCAGGCCTACCTTGGCCGAAGCATTGGCTTTACGTTCCTGCTTGCGGCCATTATGACGGTGACGCTCGCGTGCAGTACCGTTGCATTTGACGTGCGGGACCGGTACATCTGGCACTTGGTCACCAAGCCACTTGACCGGCTGAGTTACCTCGTGGGAAAGTTCGCTGGTGTAGCGGTACTCAATGCGGTTGTTCTGATCATCGCGGGTGGATGGGTATATGGCTATGTGCAGTACATGCGTCATCTTCCTGTTCCTCCCACATTGGCAGGCGCCGCGGACCAATTGGCCATAGAAGAAGAAGTGCTTGTTGCTCGTGATATCGTCCGACCGGTGTACGGCGACATGGACGAAAAAGACGTGCGAGCGACCGTTGATCAAATCTTGGAAAACGATCCAGCCTACGCAAAGTTTGTCGACACAGATGTGCCATTGTCGGTTCGACGTCGACTCCGCAAGAAGGTGATGGAAGACTATGAGTGGACGCTCCGTCGCGTTGCCTCACCAGCTGATCCAACGGCCGAACCGTGGACAACCGTTCAGTTTGACGGCCTTGGCGCGGCGCGTGATGCCGGGGGCATTGTGCGATTGCGATTCAGGCTCTATGGCGGCATAGCCGATGAGCATGACCGCAGATTGGTGGGATTTACAGTCGGCAATGAGTCGACGCCCGGTGTTGTTGGCGCTTTCATTCCAACTGTCAAGCAGTACCTAGATATCCCAACCGATGCCATCAATTCCAACGGCACGCTTCAAGTAACCATCGCAAACCTTACCCAGCATGCAGTTCCGCCTGGTTCAGGCTGGCGTGGTCCGGCCGATCTTGTCACGGCCTCGCAGTCGCCTGGTCCTCAGAAACCGTTCTCGCTGTTGTGGCTTGAGGAGGACTTCGAGATCGTGTACCCATCGGGTGGATTCGACTCGAATCTGGCTCGGGCGCTCATCGTGCTGTGGGTCAAGCTCACGGTGTTGGCATTGATTGGGTGTGCGTTGGCGACCTTCCTGAGTTTCCCAGTGGCCTGTTTGGCTGCTTTCACGCTCTTGGCAGGTGCGTCCATTGCTCCGTGGCTCACAAGGGCGATGGGGATGACCATTCCCATGCCGGTTTCGGCGGTGGATTGGGCAAATATTGGCCAGGTTCTGCAATGGGGCATGGAGTCATTCGTGCGAACCATTGCCGAGAGCATGGTGTATGTATTAGGTGCCTATGGCGAATTCCAACCCACTGATGACCTTGTGCAAGGGCGACGGGTGTCGTGGAACATCGTGGGTGCCAGCATGGTGCAACTGGGCCTTGTCTGGGGCGGCATCTCCATGGTGCTTGGCTGGCTCATATTCCGGCAACGTCAGGTGGCCATTTACAGTGGTGGGCAGTAGCGCACGATGAGACGAGACAGACTCATTCAAATTGGTGCCTTGGCCGTGGTTATCGCTGGTGTGTCGGTCGGTGGATCGATGCTACCTGGGCTGGTTGATTCGGCCAACCGCAAGAGTCTCCGGTACACCAATGTGGCAGTGGACAACGCGCCGCCAATTGTGGCGTTGGGAACGGCCATTGGTGCGTTGCGTGGGTTGGTGGTCGACTACCTTTGGATCAAGGCCAACCTCATGCAGGAGGAAGGCCAATACTATGACATTCTCGAAGATGCTCGCCTGATCACCAAGTTGCAGCCGCACTTTGGACAGGTTTGGCTCTTTCACGGCCACAACATGGCCTACAACATTTCGGTGTTGATGAACACCCCAAGTGAACGTTGGGAGTGGGTCAACAAGGGCATCAGTTTGGTTCGGGATGAAGGCCTTCGGTACAACCCAAACGACATTCTGCTGTACAAGGACCTTGCATGGTGGCTCGGCCATAAGGTAGATGGCGTGAGCGATGACGCTCATCTGCACTACAAGCGAGAATTTGCGCACGAGTGGAACAACCTGCTGGGCGTTCCGCCGATGGGGCAGGAGCAGCGAGAAGTTTGGATCAAGAAAATCGCAGACGCGCCTGACACGCTCGCAGCGGCCATCAATCGGACACCCAAGGTACAGGATCTAGTCGATCAGTTGACTGCGGCCATGGCCGAGTATGCGCCCGAAATCGAGTTTGAACTGGACGAGAAGTTGCTCAGTCAAATTGCATGGTGGAATGCCATTCAAAGTCAGTCTTGGATTGCCACCAAGTTGCACGCGCAGGGAATGGTCGAAGAAATGAACGATCCCATGCTGGCCGTGCTTGATGAGTTGCTTTCTGACGAGGCCATGGCTGAGGCGTGGGACACGCTGCTGAGTCATCTTCGCAAGAAGATCCTGCGTGATCAGTACAACATGGACGCAGGTAAAATGTACGAGTACACGCGGGATCTGGGGCCGCTTGACTGGCGGCACCCGCAGGCCCACTCGCTCTACTGGGCGAGGCTTGGTTCACAGACCAGCGCCCATCGCGTGACAGTCGCCAATGAGCATCACGCCCTCAATACGGATCGGCAGCAATTACACTCGCTCCAGGCGCTGGCGCGTTCGGGGCGCATCACGTACGACCAGTTCTCGCCGGGCATTCCGGGTCGTTTTCCTGAACCCACCTTTATCGATACGGTCGATCGTCTGTTTGAAGAGTTCTACATCAAGTACATCGATGCCAAGGGTGCCGGCG
The DNA here is from genome assembly GCA_964524945.1 of uncultured Isosphaeraceae bacterium. Classification (GTDB taxonomy): domain Bacteria; phylum Planctomycetota; class Phycisphaerae; order Phycisphaerales; family SM1A02; genus UBA12567. The sequence goes on along the minus strand of CAZGFN010000009.1, from coordinate 33,805 downwards.
GTGAGACCTTCATGAGTTTCATGGAGAACTTCATGTCGTCGGCCGTTCGCGAAGCCTATCGAGAAGGTGAACACGAGCGTGCTCGAAAGATCATGGATCGGCTCGATGGTTTGTTTGGAACCGGCGCCTATCCGCCCAATCACAAGTACAACGAGGACTTGGATGTTTTCGTGAAGAACTCCATGCAGGGCGAGTATGACCGGCAGCCTCACCTGGCGGTCAGTGACGCGGTGGCTTCCCTTCGATATGGATTCCGGGTGGGCATCGGGCAGCGACGCCCCGAGGTCTATCGCGAGGCGATCGCCTTTGCCGACTCCGTGATCGACTTCTTTAAGACCAATGAATACGCCGACTATGTGACCAAGATGGGTACTGGTCGAATGGCTGACATCATGGGTGCTTTGGACCAATCAGCTGAGACAGCGTTCTTGCAGATCATGGTCGATCCGAGTGTGCCCCTTGAAGAGCGTGTCACTATTTGGGCACAGGCCGATGAGTTGGAGCCACAAATGCGGTTGCGGACCTATGACCGTATTCGGCCGCTGCTTGCCCAGGAACTGACGTACCTTCCAGTTGGCGATCGCTTGACCGTAGATGAGTTGCTTCCATCGCCACCAGGCATCGAGGCGTGGCGAGAGCGGCTTGCCATTGAAGCCCAGCAGAAAATCGACAGTGCCGATGATCGCCAGGGAACCAACGTCGAACGCCAATGACGCTATCGAATTGATTGCTCACATACGACGGGATTGCGTAGGGCGCCCACACCTTGGATGGTGACGGCGACGATATCGCCGTGTTTGAGAAATCGTGGGGGGGTTCTGGCAGCACCCACGCCAGAGGGTGTTCCGGTGAGTAACACGGTCCCGGCAAGGAGCGTGGTGCCACGGGACAATTCGGCGATGAGTGTTGAGACTGGAAAGATCATGTCAGCGGTTGTAGCTGACTGCATGAGTTCTCCCGACACGGTGGTTTCCAGTGTCAGCGTCTGTGGGTCAATACCCTGAGCAGGTATCGGGTCGGTCATCGGACAGAAGGTATCGAAGCTCTTGCCACGGATCCATTGGCCGCCAGCGCCTTCTTTTTGCCACCATCGTGCAGAGACATCATTGGCGACCGCATAGCCTGACACGAATTGCATTGCATCAGACTCGGTGGCATCACGACAGTCGGATCCGATGATGACGGCTAATTCGCCCTCGAAGTCCACCTGTGGACCGTGCTCGTTGCAGATCGTCGGAATGCAAATGTCTTGGCCGCTGCCGATCATGGAGGCGGGGTTTTTCATGAAGACCGTCGGTCGGTCAGGGAGTGTTGCGTTCATCTCATGGGCATGGCGGGCGTAGTTGCGTCCAATGCACACAATGGCTGGTGGCATCTTCATGCCTGATCCTCCTCAAGTCGCTGCGCATCCATTGGGACCGGATCCCAGCCAGCCCCCCCCCACGGATGGCAGCGGGAGAGCCGAATGATGGTCAGTCTGGCGCCCTTGATCAGTCCAAAGCGTCGAAACGCCTCCTCGGCATAGCCCGAACAGGTTGGTTGGAAGCGACAGTGTCGGCCAACCAGCGGGCTGAGTGTCCATTGGTACAGTCGAATGGCGGCAATGCAGCACCAAGTGAGTGGGTTGAGCCGACGACTGTTCATGGTGCTGCTTGCATGGCATCGTTGAGGTGCGCACGATAGGCTGCGAGGTCCAGTGCGTCATGTGGATGGACGATGATGAGGACATCACTCGGTGGTGTCCACTGCGAGTTGTCATGGCGGAAGGCCTCACGAAGCATCCGCTTGATGCGGTTTCGCACGATGGCATTGCCGACCCGGCGAGAGACTGCCAGTCCGAGTCGATGGTGTGTGCCGGCTCGGTCGTGAATATGCACGCGGAGGGGGCCACGATCGACGCGGCGCCCGCGTCGCATCGCGTCTCGGATATCGGCGGGTCGCTTGATCCGCATGGAGGCAGGGAAGCGAGCACTCGCGGCCGGGATACTCATGCGTTTTCATCCAAAGCGGATTGGTATCGCTTCATGAGTCGTCTGCGGGTCACGAGGCCACTGATGCGGCCAAGGTCGCCATCGACCAACACCGGCAGGGCATCGACATCATTGGCAGCGAATTTCTCCAGCACCGTGTCGAGTGTGTCGTCGGGTGTGATGATTCCAAGATCACTGCGGATGAGTTCACTGACTTGTAGCAGCGGCAACGCTTCGCGGAAGACCAGCGCCGCTTTGAGATCTTGGGATGTCACCATGCCCAGATAGTGGCCATGCGAGTCGACGGCCACAAAGTCGGCGGCACCGGTTGACTCAGCGAGATCAACAAGGTCGGTAGCAGGCGACGTGGATGGAATTTTGACGGCCTCGTTAAGCAGGAGGTCTTGCACGGTGAGTCTGCATAAGGCTGACATTTCCCCGCCGCCGCCGAAGCGAATGCCCGCGGCTCGCAGTTGGGCTGAATAGATGCTATCGGGGCAGAGCCACCGCGCGACGACTGTTGCCACGACTGCTGCGAGCATCAAAGGCAGAACAACTTCATACTGCCTCGTGAGTTCGTAGACGATGAGAATGCCAGTCAGTGGCGCATGGGTGACAGAGGCCACCATGGCGGCCATGCCCACCAGTGCAAATCGCGCTGGCGTGCCGTGTTCGAGTAAACCGACCCACTCCAGTGAGAGGCCGAGGCATCCGCCGATGATCGCGCCCATCATGAGTGATGGCGCAAACATGCCCCCAGCGCCGCCAGATCCGATGGTCAAGCATGTGCCGACCAGTTTGAGCGCGAGCATGGCACACAGCGCCAGCATGAGCAAGCCCATCGTGCCGGATTCCTCGCCAGTGATGTACCCCGCTGGGGAGAGAAGCGATTCAATTTCGGGGTACCCATTGCCATAGAAGAATGGCAGGGAAGTGCCTGCGGTCAACAGATAGATGAGCCCCAGTACAGCTAGGCACAGCCCTCCGCTGGCCGGGCGAATCCATACAGGTCCGGGCAGGCGATTAAAGAGCTTGGCTGACAGTGCCAGGCCGCGGATAAATACGACACCAGCAAGTCCGCACAGCAGTCCTAAGGCAAGCCAGGCTGGCGTGTAGCTCAAGCGGAATTCGCCCTCGTGCAGCATAAACTCTGGGCCAAGGGCGAAGATGGCTTCGTCGTGCAGAATGCCCTGCGTTCCTGCTGAGGCAACAACTGCGGCAATGACGATGGGCGTAAAGGTTCGCAGCGAAAAGTCTCGAAGCAGAATCTCCATGACGAACAGCACGCCGGCGATGGGGGCGTTGAAGACTGCCGCAATACCAGCAGCCGCGCCGCATCCAAGGAGCGTCGTTGTGTTCTGCGAACTCAGGTGTAAGCCGCGTCCTACTGCAGAACCAATGGCGCCCCCGATGGTGACGATTGGGCCTTCGGCTCCAGCTGATCCACCCGAGCCGATGGTCAGCGTGCTGCAGATCCATTTCTGAATTCCTACGCGAGCTGACAAACGGCCTCGTTGCCGCAGTACAGCGTAGATGGCGGTGGTGACGCCTGGGCCAATGTAGGGGGCGTTGATTCCGGTTCGGACCAGCCCGACAAGCAGGCCGCCAATGCACGGTCCAAGGAGCACGGCCAACCAGAGAACCGCCGGGTCCAGATTCGTTTCGCGATTGGAAATCCACTCCAGCGGCCATAAGAACGCCGTAGCCACCATGGCCATAGTTAGCCCAATGAGGGCTGCCACAAGGAAGAGGTACCACTCGGATTTCAGGCCCAGTCTGCGACTGAATCGGCGGAATTTGCGGGTGTTGATGGGCATGGAGCGAAATCGCCTGCAGCAGGGCACGCCAGTACGCGTGTAGGGCGGGCAGTGTACTGGTGGCTGTGCTCAGAAGCCTGCTGAATCCCAGGAGCAGGGGGCTGGTCAGATGCCATGCATCGGGCAAGTTCACCGTGGTATTGGTATGATGGCACGATTCAGCCGGTAACGCCCCCCTGATAGGTGGGCGACATCCCACGTTGGACCAAATAGAAATTGGAGTCGGTGACCATGCTTGATGCCCTACGAAGCGATGAAATCGTCAATAAAGTTGGTGGTCGGTTCAAGTTGTGTGCCCTCATTCAACGTCGGCTTAAGGAACTGGTCATTGAAGGCGCCAGGCCACTGGTCGAGCGTGGTGGCCGAACGGACTTGGAACTGGTCATCGAAGAGATCATGCAGGACAAGATCGAGCCTCGCTGGGTTGACGCCACGGATGAGACGAATCCGACTGGCGCTGGCTGGCCGATTGAACAGGCGTGAGCGCCCCATCGAGCCTGCATGTGCTGGTCGGTGTGACTGGCGGCATTGCTGCATATAAGACAGCGGACCTAGTCAGTCGCCTCGTCAAGCGGGGTGATGTGGTGACCGTGGCCATGACCGCTTCGGCAACTAAATTTGTCGGGGCGGATACCTTTGCGGCCTTATCGGGACGCGCCGTGTTAAGTAACCCATGGGACGTTGTTGATGACTACGCCAGTCAGCACGTGGCATTGTCGCGGACGATCAACGCCATGATCATCGCGCCGTGCAGCATGAACTCACTTGCCAAGTTTGCCTGTGGGGGCGCGACGGACATGGTGTCACTGTTGGTGGCGGCCATTGATCGAACCACAACGCCCGTCGTGCTGTCGCCATCGATGAACGATGCCATGTGGCATCAGCCTGCGACGCAGCGAAACATAGAGACGCTCCAAGCCGATGGGTTCACCATGCTGACACCCGACACAGGCTGGCAGGCCTGCCGAACAGATGGGTGTGGTCGCATGCCCGAGCCGAGCGATCTCCTTAAGGCGCTCGACGCCGCAATGACGTCGGTCAATCCTCCTCGGACGTCTTGATGCCTTCTATGAAACTCTCGAGCCGACGCCGGCGGACCGGATGCTGGAGTTTTCTGATGGCCTTTGACTCAACCTGACGCACGCGTTCACGAGTGACCTTGAAGATTCGACCCACTTCTTCCAATGTGTAGGTGTATCCATCGCCCACGCCGTATCGAAGTTTGATGATTTCCCTTTCTCGATAGGTGAGCGTCTTAAGGACGTCGTTGATTCGGCTTCGAATCATCTCGCCAGCGGCCGATTCGGCCGGAGCCGTTTGCCGTTCGTCTTCGATAAAGTCGCCGAATTGTGAGTCTTCTGACTCGCCCACTGGGCGATCAAGGCTGATGGGATGGCGAGAAATCTTCATGACACGGCGAGTTTCGTCGACGGTCATGTCGGCCTGTTCGGCAAGCTCTTCGATGGTTGGTTCGCGACCGAGTTCCTGAAGCATTCGCTTCTGAATGGTTCGCAATTTGGACATGGTTTCGATCATGTGTACCGGCACGCGGATGGTTCTGGCATGATCGGCGATGGCCCGCGTGATGGCCTGACGGATCCACCACGTAGCGTAGGTCGAGAACTTGTAACCCCGCATGTACTCATACTTATCAACGGCTCGCATGAGGCCTGTATTGCCTTCCTGAATGATGTCTAGGAATGGCAAGCCACGGTTTCGGTACTTCTTGGCGATTGATACGACCAAGCGAAGGTTGCCGCCACTGAGGTCTCGTTTGGCCTGTTCGTATTCTTCGAAGACATCGCCGATGCGTTTTACGCGTGCGGTGAGATCTTTGGGCGACTCCAATGCCAAGCCGATGAGGCCTGAGAGTTCTTCCTTCATCACCACCAGGTCATCAGCATCAATGCTGTCCGGGTACTTCTCAGCATGGACAATTTCGGACTGGATGTCCTTGATCTTGAGACTGACCGATTCAATCTTGCGGAGCAGTGGTTGGATGCGAGCGGTACGCAGACAACACTCTTCGATCAGGGTGGCGACCTTGCGTCGTCGTCGGTTCATGCCCAGTCGCAGATTGTCTGCGGTTCGTGTTGCGATACCGCCTTGAATTTTCTCCCAGTCCGCCGAGTTGACTTCGAGCATGCGACGTACCGCGGCCATGATGACGGGGATACGTGAGGCGACTTTTTCCTTGGCATTGTCCTCGGCCGTTGAAATTCGCATCGTGCGGTCAAATGGCAGCTCTCCGTGGTGGACTTGTTGCAGCACGGCGCAGGCTTGATGGGCTGCAAAGTCAGATTCAAGCACCATGCGGCGGAAGATCATGCGGGTCGTTTCGATCTTCTTGGCCAAGCGGATTTCTTCTTCCCGAGTCAATAGGGGAAGCGTGCCCATCTGGGTGAGGTACATACGGATGGGGTCGTCGATCTTCTTGGACCCAGGTTCATCGACGACGCCTTCAACCGGCGCAGCGTCGGCATCATCGAGATTTGCATCCGGGGGCATCTCTTGGCCTTGCTGTCGCATTTCCTCGGCCTTCTCGGCGGCTTCCTGTTCGAGGATTTCCTCTTCGGTGGCCAACTTGAAGGTCCGTCGTGGATTGTCGCGTTTGAACCGGAGATTGGTTTGCAGCGGACCAAAGAAGTGCGGCCCGCGGTGCGAGCGAAGGTCAAGGTAATTGGTCAACTCTAGGTCGTGCTGGCCAATGACGATCATTAACTCGTCCATCTTGTCCGGCCGAATAAATTCGTCGGGCAGTGCCGTATTGAGTTCTTCATAGGATATCCATCCACGATTCATACTGAATCGAATGAGGTCGGAAATGGTCGGGTGCATGGCCAATGTGGTCGTTGCGATCACGGTTTCAATCCTCTTGTTCTTGGGCTCGCCAACACGAGCGTCTCACTGTCCGGTGGCTCGCGGCACGGCTGTGACGCGAGGCCCGGCTTGTTTCAGGTGTTCAATTAGTGCAGCCGCGTCTTGGGGATCCCGCGATGAAGCGGCATTCCAAGCATCGAGGCGTCTGGTGGTGTCGTCGGTTCGGTGGCATCGGTTTAGTGCCGCGAATGCTTGGGTGACAGCTTCGTCGGCGTCGTGCCCAGATGCGATAAGCAGATTCCCGCCGGCGAAGTAGAGTTCTGACACAAAACTGCGGTCACACTCTTCGATCTCGTCAAGCACATGCGGGACACTTAGTTCGTCTCTTTTGGATCCGGCTGTTCGAATGGCCATCGCGATGCGGCGTGCGGGAGGGTCTTGCATCAGTTCGATCATTGCATCGGTGAGGTGGCGTGCTTGGCCAGAGTGGATGATCGTGCCCAGTAGTTCGTGTTCGGCCCGTCGCGAGGCGGTGCTCTGATCGGCGTGGGCATCGAAGGCTTCAAATGTTTCGGCCGCGGGGGGCTCGTTGTTGCCAGTGGTTGTTCGCCCGCGTTGGAGTAGTGATTCAATGATGGACGGTGCGACGCCTGCGATTTCTCCAAGTCGGGTTGTCAGCATGGCACGACGGAGGGTGTCGGCGCGGTCAAGCCCGCTGTTGACCAGCCCAGCGATGAAGGTTTCGATTCGTCGTTGTCGCCCAGATACGCCCGTTGCTTCTGAGAGATCATCTTCGAGCCGCATAAGCAAGTAATCAAAGGCCTCGCGTGCGGTGCTCATTGCGGCCGTGAAGCGTTCGGGCCCGCCGTCGCTGCGAAGTAGGTCGTCTGGATCTTGCCCCTGATCCAGTACGCAGATGCGCAGGTCAATCTTGTGGCGTGCAATAATCGGGATGGCTCGATCCGCGGCGCGGCGTCCGGCCTCATCGCCGTCGAAGAGCAGAATGACTTCATCGCAGACGCGTGAGAGCAGTCTCGCATGGTCGTCGGTCAGCGCGGTGCCCAGTGTGCCAACGGCATTGGTGAAGCCGTATTGATGAAGCGTGATGACGTCTGTGTACCCCTCGGCGACGATGGCGCGACGGGTGTTCATGATCTCCCGACGTGCTAGGTGCATGCCATATAGCGTTCGGCTCTTGTTAAAAAGATCATGCTCGCATGAGTTGAGGTACTTGGGTTCTTCGTCATGGCCCAAGACGCGTCCGCCAAATGCAATGGGCTGGCCAGTGTCATCGAAGATGGGGAACATCAAGCGATGCCGAAAGGCGTCGTAGGTGTGATCTTTGCCTTCACGCTGCTTGAGCAGTCCTGCTGCGATGAGCACCTTGTCTGGCATGTCGAGGCTTGAGAAGTGATCAGCGAGGTCTTGCCAACCGTCCGCGGCCGCTCCGATGCCAAAGGTGGCCACAATGTCGGGCGTATAGCCCCGCTCGTCAATGACGTTTCTGGCATCGTGGCCAAGGGTCTGATCCTCCAACACAGCGATGAATCGGGCCTGGGCGCCATCGAAGGCTTTGCGAAGCCACTCACGCCGAGATCGGCGTCGGTGGGCCTCCTCGTCGCTATGACCCTGCTGGGTGAGTTCTACCCCGGCCCGCTGGGCAAGCCATTCCAATGCATCGACAAATTCCTTGCCAAGGTGATCCTTCACGAAGCGGAAGCAGTCGCCTGCGGCACCACAGGCGTGGCACTTGTAAAAACCAGCTCCCTTGTGCGTGACGACAGCAAATGAGGGCCTAGAGTCGTCATGGAAGGGGCATAGACCAACATGCTCACGCCCACGGGGCTGCAATGCCACGTAGGTTCCAATGAGATCTACGAGATCGGTGCGATCTCGGACCAGTTCAATTTCGTCACGTGTTGCCACGCAGCTCACCTCATCATCCTTCGCCGTACCGATCAAGTTGACCGGGCAAACGGAGGCACCATCTCTCAGGCCACATCACCAACCACAGCAGGAAGCGGATTCCAATTCATGGGTACTGCGTAGCAATACCGGCAAACGGGAGTTCCGACTCAAAGAAAGTCAAAATGTGCGGTGCGTCGAGCGTGAAGCGTGTTGTGGCGGGAGTCTTGCCGTGAAGGCGAAGATGCACCCCGAATTGAAATAGGCGCTCTGAACCGTATGAATCAATACCCCACTGGGGGGAAAAGTCCACTAGAAATACAAATACGAGGGATATTTTCGGCCCCTCGAAGGAGTTCAATTTAGGCCAATTGCTGGGCTTTCTGCAGTCGGGTGTACCCGTACTTGCGTCGCAAAGGCTTGACTACGAGTCCGTTACGAATGGATTTGGCTGTTGCTTTGATCCTGGCAGGCTTGCCATCAATAATCGCCCGAACCGTCTGAATATTAGGCTTTATTTTCCGCTGGGCGATGCCACTGGGCTTGAGGCCAATGCCGCCTTGGTACTTGGGGCGTCCTCGATAGTGGATCTTGCGACCGGTGGTCGTTCGGGCACCGGTGAACTTGCAGACGCGCGGCATAACAGCCTCCCTGAAGAATTAGCGGAGAATCGAGGAGTGTATTCCAGTGCCTCGCTGCCGTCAACCCTCAAAAAGGGCCCCTGAGGGGCCTCTCTGGCTCAATGCCACATTAGGCAGATTCGCGGGCTTCGACTGGTCTCAGGAGGTCGTTCAACTGGTGTTTGCCAGTCAGCGTGTCCTGGTCGACCACATAGGTGTGGCCGGCTCGATCACTTTCAGGCAGGTCGTACATGAGATCAAGCATGAGTTCATCGATGACCGCTCGTAGGGCCCTGGCCCCGGTGCCGCGTTCCATGGCTCGTTTGGCCAATTCATGCAGGGCGGCATCGGTGAATTCCAGCGTGGCGCCCTCGATGGCAAACAGGTGCTGGTACTGCTTGATGATGGCGTTTTTGGGTTCAAGAAGGACCCGGATCATCTGTTCTTCCTCAAGGGGAAGCAGTGGAGCGATGATGGGCAGCCGGCCAATCAGTTCGGGAATGAGGCCAAACTGGAGTACGTCGTGGGGCGTGACATCGGCCAAGGTTGGCACGGCGTCCTGCATGTCCTCGTTGGTTGTGTCAGGCCCAAAGCCAATTTGCCGTTGTCCAAGCCGCCGGCTGATCAATTCGTCCATGCCTTCAAATGACCCGCCGCAGATGAACAGGATGTGGCTGGTGTCCATTTGGATGTACTGCTGCTCGGGGTGCTTTCGCCCGCCCTGGGGGGGGACATTGGCGACGACGCCCTCGAGCATTTTCAAGAGCGATTGCTGCACACCTTCACCACTGACGTCTCGCGTGATCGAGACGTTATTGGAGGTCTTACCAATTTTGTCAATCTCATCGATGTAGATGATGCCTCGCTGGGCGGAGTCGAGGTCGTAATCGGCCGTCTGGAGCAGTTTCAGGAGCAGGTTTTCGACATCCTCGCCGACATAGCCAGCTTCAGTCAGTGTGGTGGCATCACCAATGGCAAAGGGGACATTGAGAATACGTGCAAGCGTGCGAGCGAGCAGTGTCTTGCCAGTGCCGGTCGGTCCGATCAACAGCACATTGGACTTATCCAGTTCGATTTCGCGGTCTTCATTTTCCAGATGGGACAGCCGCTTGTAGTGGTTGTGCACCGCCACAGACAGCGTTCGCTTGGCGTGGGTTTGCCCAATGACGTATTGGTCGAGGAACTCATTGATTTGTCGTGGCGCTGGGATGGACGTAAAGAGCGGCTGCGAGGCCGTCAGTCGTCGTTTTTCCTGACGAAAGATGTTCTGACAGAGGTCGGTGCAGTTCGAGCAAATGTAAATATCGCTCGGACCTTCGACCATGGGGCCCACTTCGCGTGAGGTCTTGCCGCAGAAGGAGCAGGTGGTCACCCGGCGTCCGCGAAAGCCGCCATCATCTCCGCCGCCGCCACCTCCGCCACCAGGGCGGGGGGCCTGCGTTTCGCCGTCATCATCTGTGGGGGGGAGTCCGCCACCTTCCAGTGCCGAGAGAATGTCCGGTGGAGTGATCGAGTCCATAGATTCTAGATCGCGACGCTTCAAGGCGTGCTCCTCTCATCTCGGCGGCGAATAGACACCGGTTTCGGGCAGTGTACCGCCACAAGCGGCCTTCACACATGCTGTCAATCGTGACATCGAAAGGGGCCGTTGTCAGCACAATAAGGTCTATTTCTTTGAGTTAGGGTCCTCAAGAGGCGGTTTGTGCCCCGCGGTGAGCGTCTCGATCATTTGGGCGGAGGCTTGCGAGAACTCCTCATCTGAGAGCTGCCCGTCCTGGTGAAGTTGGCGAAGGTCATCCAAGGTGAATGGCGTGCCGGATTCGTCGTGCTGGCGTCGCAGCAACTTCCGGCGGAGGATCCCTGTGGCCACAATGCCAACGACCACAATGCCCGTGAGTATGAGTAAGTAGGGCGCTAGGTCGGTCAGCAGCGATTCGCCTTGGGTATGCGTTGCCAGTGCTGAGGAGATGGCGGGCATCAGGCCGATGCGGCTGCCTTTTCAGCTTCCATGCGAGTTTCCCATTGGTCCATCGTGACGTCCGAGACGGTGGCTTGGGACACGACCCAGTCGGCAGCCTTTCGCTCGCGAATTGAAGCGGCAATGCTATTGACGCGGTCCTGCTTGACCAGTTCGGCGCGGAGCAGTTCTGGACGCACGCCTTGCCGCATGGCCATCGTGGCGATGCGGCCGTTGATCTCTTGCTCGCTGACTTCAACTTCCTGCGCTTGGGCAATGTGCTGCAGAATGAACCATCGCTTGAGGTTTTCCCGCGAGTTGTTCTCTGAACGTTCGCGGAGTTCGGCCAACTTAGCCTCGATTTCCTCTTGGGCCATTCCCTTTTGCATCATGTCCATTTCGATCCGTTGCAGGTCGCTGGCGATCTGCTGGCTGGACATATGTTCGGGCAGGTCCATGTCGATGGCATCGCCCAGCGACCGCATTGCCTGTTCGCGAAGCACATTGCCTTGTTCTTCATTGCGTTGCTGCTCAAGAGCGAGCCGTACCTGTTCACGCAGGACATCAAGGGATGCGAGGTTGAACTGTTCGATCAGATCCTCGGGCGTGCATGCGGCGACTCGTTCGGCCACATTGATGGTGAAGTCAATGCGAAGGGGTTGGCCTTGAATATCCTCACGCTCGTGGGACTCTGGTCCGGTGGTCTCTACTGTGACGACATCGCCAACTTTTGTTCCGTCAAAGTGCCCGCCTAGCGCGTCAATCTTGAGCCCAAGCATCAGGCCAAACTCCCCAGTTTCGGGAAGCACGACAAGGACCTGATCGTTCTCAAACGCGGCCTCTTCGGCCCCATCGATATACAACGACGCATGGCCAAGGAAGCGGTCGCGTGGTTCAAAGTCTTCTGTGAGCGTTTCGACTTCACCGTGCCGCATGCACTGGCGTTCTAGTTCTTCATCGATGTGGGAATCATCGACGGCCAGTGTGGGCCGGTCGATCTCAAGCGCGGACAGGTCGGGCAGTTCAAAACTCGGGACAACTTCAAACTCAATGCCAAACTCAAGTGGTTGGCCGTCGATGATTTTGTGCGTGGCATCCGGGTCCGTGGGCTCTAGGCCACCAAGGGGTTGCAAGGAGAACTCATCTAGGCCCCGGCGACATGCTTCCTGCAAGAGCTCATTGCAGGTGTCCTCTCTGATCGCGTCGCCAAACTTTCGTTTGAGAAGGTGTTTGGGGGCGCGCCCCTTTCGGAATCCTGGGAGCGTTGATTGTGTCTCGATCGCCTGCATGGCATCGGTCAGCTTTGACTCGATGGCATCGGTGCTGATGCAGATGTGCATGCGTTTGCGGGCCGGGCCGGCATCTTCGAGGCGGAACTCAAAGCCCTCTACGGAGGCAGTTGTTTCGGACATAGCGTTGGGGCTTCCTTGGCGTTGACGCCCGAATCGGGCGCGACCCGGCAGGGTAGCAGATGACCTCCTTGACGTCACCAATAACGGCGGTTTTTAGGCCTTTGCAAGGCCTGTTGCAAGTGACTCGACCATCGTGACTGCTGCAGCGACGGGATCATCTGCCGCTCGCATGTGGTCGACCAGCGCCGAGCCCACAATGGCCGCATCGCAGGATGCAGTCGCCTGAGCAACCTGCTGGGCCGTGGAAATGCCAAAGCCTGCAGCAATGGGTAGATTTGTGCAGGACCGCACGGCTGCTACGGCGTTGGTCAAGTCGGGCAACTCACTGCGGGCCCCAGTCAGCCCTGTCCTCGCCAGCAGGTAGACGAACCCTCTGCACCGGTCGGTTAATGCACGCATGCGATCAGGCGTGGTCGTTGGTGCGATGAGCAGCGCGCAGGCCAAGTCAAGCCGATCAATGGTGGGCAGCATGGTGTCAATCGCACCAAGGTCCGCATCAGGAATGATGACTCCATCGAAGCCGGTGTCGGCGAGTTGTTCGATGAATGAGGTGCCGCCTCGTCGATGCACGATTGAGTGGCTGACCATCGCCACCATCGGTAGTTCCGTGTGGGCTCGAACGCGCTGCACAACGCCGCATACGGCATCGACCGTGACACCAGCTTGCAAGGCTTCGTACATGGCACCAGCGATCACCGGGCCATCGGCGATTGGGTCTGAGTAGGGGATGCCGACTTCAACAATGTCGGCGCCAGCAGTTGGCAGGGCGGCCAAAACAGATTCGGTTGCGGCCAACGAGGGAAAGCCACCAGCCACGTAGGGCATCAGCGCGGCCCGCTTCTCGTGGCGAATCATTTTAAAGGTGGCGTCGATCCGTGACATCGCAGGCAGGGTACCCTCGTGCGGGGCCGGGCCGGGTCTTATTTGGTGCCAGCTGGTCCGCCATCGACGACATATTTCTCGTGGATGGCCTGGGCCAGATCGACGCCAGTGATATTGGCAAGGGTCGCAAGCCACGCCAGAACGTCGGCAAACTCTTCTTCAAGATTGCCTTGGTCGGACTTTCCTCGTTCGAGGTTGGCGATGGCCTCAGCCAGTTCGCCGATTTCTTCCATGAACCAAAGGAAGGTCTTGGCCGGGCCTCGCGCGGAGTCCGTTTCGTGGTACCGGTCGCGGATGAAGGATTGGAATTGGGTGAGGGTTGGGTTTTGCATGGTTGGTGGGGGGGCAGTGTGCTGAGGTGAGGGTGAGCATGGGAACGAGCAGGCGATCGGGAGACCACAGGCAATGAGTTTGTCAGCCTATTGAACTCATTGTCTGCATTATTGACAAGGCCGGCGGTGCCGGCCTTGTCAATGGGCCATACTGGACTTGAACCAGTGACCTCTTGTGTGTCATACAAGCGCGCTAGCCAACTGCGCCAATGGCCCGTGAGCACCGCAGGATAGCACTTTTGGGGCCTGGAATGTGGGGCAGGACGATTCATGGTCAATGGGCTCAGCCCAGCGACTGCAGATGGGATGTGGTGGTCAGGGGGTGTATTTGGGGAAGATCAGGTAGTCCGGAGACTGCCCTGCAACCTGCTTTCCGATAATACCTTGAGAGGAACTGGGTGCTGATCCATAAAAAACCATTTGGGCATCGGCCCAGCGGGCCTATGACAGGATTTGGTGATCGGGTGACATTGGGTCGTGCGTAACACGCTCGCACCCGTAGTCAGTTATGGAGACATGATTCAAATGAATACAGACAAGAACCTTGGGTGCCGGCGTTGGGGCACTGCTTCTTAGCACTGCAGCGTTGGCCGGATTCAACGGTATTTCTGCGGAATTGACAGCCGTCAATGGCGTGGTAGGCGATGTGGAACCACCCGAGACTTGGACCTGCCGCGTGTACGCGGAACTCGATAGTGGCGATCAATTGCTTGGTGTCACCGGTTCCGCCTCCGACCCCATGTATTGGGCCGCGCAAACCCAGTTCTATAACCAACTACTTTGGCGGGCCGACCTCACTGAGTATTGATCCAGCGACGTTTCCAGATCATCCAGATCTGCCGTATGACAGTTGGTTCACTATTGGGGCCGACAGCATGCATGACAATTCACTGCAAGTCGACAACGTGTCGTGGAGCAGTTTCAACACTGGTAGCGCGCTCTATGTTGTGGATGGTGGCTGGTCGGTTTCGCAAGAGAGCGGGCAAGGTGCCGAGCAAGGTGGCCGTGTGCTGGTTGCGCAATTGACCGTTTGGGGCAACCTTTCGGTATCCATCTTGGGAAACGCCAACTTCAACAGTGTTGATGCAAGCGGCGAGTCATGGTCGGTTTCCGGGCATGAGTTTGAAATCAACTTTGTTCCAGCGCCATCTGTCTTGGCCTTGCTGGCACTGGGTGGGTTGGCGACGCGACGTCGTCGAAGAGGTTGATCGCGATGAATATCAAGAATCTGGATCGCAACACAATGCACACACTGACTCTTTCTCTTTGCGCCTTGTCTATGACCACAGGTGCGATGGCCTCGACGGTGCTTTATGAAGTCCAAGAACTGATTGCATCTGATGAAGCCCAATATGGCGGCTTTGGATCAGAGGTATCCCTCAGCGGCGATACATTGGTCGTCTGCGCCGAAGGGAATGACTTCTTTGGCATGGACGCGGGCATTTGCTGGGTCTTTAGGCGATGTTGGAATGGCGTTTTTGCTGAGCAGCAGGTGCTCATCAGCAGCGACGGCGGATGGTTTGAGCGATTCGGATACTCCGCAGCGGTCAGCGAAGATCTGATGGTGATTGGATCCAGGGCCAAAATCGTGGACGGTCAGGTTGATGCTGGCGCGGCCTATGTCTTTGAAGACATAGACGGCGAGTGGGTTGAAACCGCCATCATTACCGCGCCTGTGCCACAGCAGGGATCTCTGTTCTCATGGTCCTTGGACACAGATGGTGATTCGATCATCATCGGGGCGAGAGTGGCAGATCTCGAAACCGGCGCTGCGTGGGTGTATGTTCGAGACGATGTTGGCCAATGGGTCGTGCAAGCTACGCTCATGGGCGACATTATTGATGCGGGCGATCAATTTGGCTTTAGTTGCGCCATTGAAGGTGATCGTGCTGTTGTTGGGGCTCCATTTGTCAACACATGTGGCAACAACAATCGGTGCGGTGGCGTCTTTGTCTTTGAGCGCGACGGCGAGACGTGGACTCAAAGCGATCTGATCATCCCCGATGACCTCACCTACGAGGACTACTTCGGGTGGGATTGCGATCTTGATGAAGATGGCGACCGTATTGTTGGCACAAGCATCTACAACGATGACAATGGCAGCCAAGCAGGCTGCGGCTATGTTTGGGATCTCGCGGATGGGAATTGGGTCCAAACTGCCAAGTTGTTGCCATCGGATGGGCAGACTCAGGACCAATGCGGCAAGCAGTGTGAAATTCAAGGCAATACCGTCGTAATCAGTAGTTGGTACGGCAACGATGACAAGGGTGAAGCGTGGGTCTGGCAGCTCAACGGTGATGAGTGGACCGAACTGGCCATGCTCCGTGCCAGTGATGGCGATGTCGCGGACATCTTTGGTCGCTCTGCAACGCTTGACGGCGACACTGTGGTGGTTGGTG
>CAZGFN010000009.1:0-17591 GCA_964524945.1 uncultured Isosphaeraceae bacterium | reverse complement strand
GCGGACATCTTTGGTCGCTCTGCAACGCTTGACGGCGACACTGTGGTGGTTGGTGATGACTGTCCAGCGGATATTGACGGCAACGGCGAAGTTGGCGTTGATGACCTCCTGGAAGTCATCGCTGACTGGGGTGTGTGTCCCTGATCACAACGAACTGGTCCATATAACGGCATGCTCCCTGCATGTTCAAACGCGACCCCGCCAGATCGGCGGGGTCGTGTCGTATGTGAACTTATCGTCGCAATACAAAGAGTCGTCGCCCACAATCAAGGCCGGCCAGCACTGCCAGGACGGTCAGGATCAGTGATAGGCCGATGCTTGCGGCGGCCTGGGTGAATTGACCGTCGCTAATCAGTTCCACGGTGTCTAGGGCAAAGGTGCTCATGGTGGTCAGCCCGCCCATCAGGCCGGTCATGAAGAGGCCTGCTTCGATGCGAAGCCGACTTTGAAATCTGGCCAGTTCTGTTGGGGGGAGCGACGGATCAATATCGATGACGCCATCATGACCAAGAAGATGGTGCCGCATCGGGTGACAGGTCAGGCGACTCTGCCCGTCGCGTCGTAAGCGTACTTCCAGCCAGACCAGCAAGACACCAATACCCAGACTGCCCACCACGTTGATCGCGAGTACGACGATCCAACTGGGTAGTTCCAAGAATGAGCCCGCTACTTCTGCCAAGTGTCGACACAGCGCGCCCAGCCCCCCTCCAATAGCCACAGCCAGAATGGTCAGCGCCGTGGTCACGGGGCGACTCCCGTCGACGCGGTCAACTGCATGCCAACCCACACCAACGGCACGCCTCCAGCAACGGACAGCAGGATGCACGCTGTCAACTGTGCCCAAGCCCGGACAAGCACCATCATGGCCATGTCCAGAGCAAAGGAACTAAAGGTTGTCAGCGCACCACAAAAACCGGTGACCGCCAGGGCATGAATCCAGTGGGTGTCACTGGACAAGCCAGCGACCAGGCCAACGAGCAGGCAGCCCAAGAGGTTGGCGCCCAGTGTGCCGGTCCACGCAGGCCAGCAAGTCCACCGAGTTTGCGCAGTGGTGATCGCCAGGCGACTCATCGCCCCGATCGCACCACCAAGCAGCACCAAACCAAGCAGTTCCACCGTCATGGCGACCGGGTTGGTATCAGCTGCAACAGCCGCACGATTGTGTTGTTGCGGCGTATCGAGCTCCTACGGCAGCCCAATCGACGACGTTCCAGAATGCCTCTACGTAGTCTGGCCGGCGGTTCTGATAGTTCAGGTAGTAGGCGTGTTCCCACACATCCAGCCCCAGAAGTGGTGTGCAGCAACTTTCGCTGCACATCACTGGGTTGTCCTGATTGGCCGTCGAACAGATGCATAGCCCATCTTCGCAGGCGCACAGCCATGCCCAGCCAGATCCGAATCGCCCGGCCGCTTCGGCAGCGAACTTCTGCTTGAATGACTCGAAGTCACCGAAGTTGGAGTCAATCGCCGTGGCGAGATCACCATCCGGGGCACCTCCGCCATTGGGCGACATGATCGTCCAGAAGAGGGAGTGGTTGTAGTGGCCGCCACCATTGTTTCGAACGCCGCCTCGAATGTCTTCGGGGACTGATGCCAGATCGCTGCACAATGCTTCGATTGTCATGCTTGCGAGGCTTTCGTGCCCCTCCAATGCTGCATTGAGTTTGGTGACATACCCGGCGTGGTGTTTGTCGTGGTGGATCTGCATGGTCCGAGCATCGACGTGAGGCTCAAGTGCGTCAAATGCGTATGGGAGATCCGGCAGGGTGAAACTCATGGTGCAAACTCCTCCTAGGGGTAAGATCGAATGATTAAATCTTTGGGGAGGATAGCGATTTCATCCGTGGGCTTGACTCTGCGGCTTCTTGCCCCGATCATCGGGCAACATGACTAGGAGATGCCAGGCAACATGACCGATGACACCACAACCCGCGATGATCAGAATGGCGAGGGAGGCGGATTTGGCTGCTGGGCGATCAGCTTTGTGGCCATCTTGTTGTTCTTCGGGCTGTTGACGGCATTTCTTGTCCTAACTGGAGGCTGATCAGCCGCGGGCGAGCCAGTCAGGTCGATGCTGTCGAGAGGTCTATGAACCAAGAGGCGAGGCTTGAGACTGTGACCGGCCCAATGCCGTGCCCGACAGTTTCCTCGCACCAGGTAACGTTGGTCTCGGTGTGCTCGTTATAGAACGTGGCAATGGCCTGTCCTGACGAAAACGGGATGAGTTCGTCAAGCGTGCCGTGGGATAGAAACACCGGTGTGCCCACCGGGGGTGGTGAATCACTTCCAAAGAGTTCGGGCACCATGCGACCGCTGCACGCGGCAAGACCTTGCATTGGGATTTTGGCATTCAAGAGCATCGCGTGCCCGAGCATCGCACCTTGGCTAAACCCCATGACGACGGTGTCTTCGATTCGTCCGCCGCATGCTTGTACCGAGGTGGAGATAGCGTCTTGGAGCATCGCTGCAGCCTCGATGGCGCTAGCAGGGTCGTACTGCAGTTCGCCCGACTCACCAGGCATGATGTGAAACCAGGCGAAGCCTCCGGGCATTCCCATTGGTCCCAGGTCGATTGGTGCTTCGATGGCAATGGCCGTGCGGTCGGGCGCCACGGCATCCCGCAGTCCCAGTAAGTCCTGTGCGTTGGCGCCGTATCCGTGCAGAAGGACCAATGGGCGAACAACCGGCGATTGCTGTTTAGGAGGAACGGTGATGATATTGAGTGGCTTGTCCATGAGATGGTGAACTATACGTCGATCGCTTGACCGATTTCTGGTCGAAGCGTCTTCCATCCGTTGGTGGTAAGGAGATCAGCCAACACCTTGCGTGGAGTCGCGTCGCCGTGGTGAAGGAGGACCACCGGCCGCGGCCCGGGTATGGAACTTAGCCATGACTGCAGTTCGGGTGCGTCGGCGTGGCCAGAGAATCCATCTAGTCGATCAATGGGTGCCTGGACGTCGAACCACTTGCCTTCGATTTTGACACGCGGCGGATCCTCAGACAATCGGCCGCCCAGCGTATTGGGCGCCATGTAGCCAATCAGGGCAAGGCGAGCCCGGGAACTGGGGAGCCACCGCTTGAGGTGGGCTAGGACGGCGCCGCCTTCTGCAAAGCCGTGCCCGGCCAGAATGACCGCTGGGCCTGACATGTCTCGAATGAAGGCAGCTTCTTTCTTGCTACGCGCCACGTGAAGCGATCGTGGTCGAAGTGGATCCAGTCCATCGCGCTGCATGCCTTTGGCTACCTCATTGAGCTGGTCACTGTGGTGATCGTGCACATTGGTCAGGCGGACGCCGGCGGCCGAGTCAAGGACAACGGGCATGTTGAGTTCGTCGATCTGATCGCATTGTGCCAGGCGGTGCAACAGAGATTGTGTTCGCCCTAGGGCAAAGACTGGCGCGATGATGATTTGCTCGCTTGCGCGGGCATGGCGGAGCGTGGTGCGGAGTTCGTCGAGCGCTGAGACCTGAGCCCCATCTTCAACATCGCCTCGCGTGCACTCCATAACCACCAAATCCGCTTCGGGTGGCGTTGCCGGTGGGGGGATCGGGCTGCTTGTGTTTGGGCCAAGGTCACCGGATACAAGAATTCGGCGTGTGCGTCCGTCACATCGACAGGTCAGTACCACCGATGCGGCGCCGAGCACATGGCCCGAGGGCACGAGCGTAAGGTCGATGTCGGCGGTGATTGGTGTGGTCTGATTCCATTGGACGCCGTTGATCTTGGACAGAAAGACGTCTACTTCTTGGGTGTCATAGAGAATGGGTGGGGGGGTTTCCCCACGTCGTACCGGGGCGTGGTGAAGCCGCCGCTGTACACGGGCCGAGGCGTGAAGCACGATGGGTAGCAGATCGGCCGTGGGGTGTGACATGAAGACTGGACCAGCGAAACCATGCCGGCCCAGCATGGGCATTCGGCCGCAGTGGTCCACGTGCGCATGGGTCAGCACCACGGCATCAAGCCAGTCTGGCCGCTCGATAGGCAGCACAGTGTTGTCAGGCGGCGGATCGTCGCCGTGCACGAGCCCTAGATCAACGAGTACCCGGCTGCGGCCGGCTTCAATCAGGGTGCAGGCTCCGGTCACTTGGTCGACCGCACTGAGCAAGGTGACACGGATGCCCATGTGAAGATTCGTCTCAAAAAGGTGTTTAAGGGATCAGAAAGAGCCTCGGAGCGAACAATGATCCGAGAATAACCCCCTAGTGGCTTGGCCTACGCTGACGAGAGGGTACCTTGAAGCTAGCGTGCAGGATTTGGGGACGAGTCAGTATTTGAGACCCAGGAGTGGGTCAGAGAGGATCACCATGTACATCATCAGGACCACGGCAGTGGCCACTGTGGCGTTGGCCTCAGTAGTTGGGGCCGGAGAGCTCGATGCGAATCTCGCCGAGCAAATGGATCGCGCGGCAACGGGCGAACGAATCGGCGCCTTGATCTATCTGAATCATCAAGCAGACATCGACGCGTTGGGCGGACAGTTGACCGCTGACCGCGCCACCCGGCACGATCGGCACACGGCCATCGTGACGGCCCTGCACGATGCCGCGAACTTCGGTCAGCACGACCTGCTTGAGTGGATTGATACGCTGCCAACCAAGAAGGTGCAGCATGTCCAGCCGTACTGGATTTCCAGCATTGTGGGCATCGACGCTACCGCCGATGTGCTTGAGCTGATCGCTCAGCGGGATGATGTGGCACTGGTTGCCTTTGACTATCCCATCGAACTGACTGCTCCAGTTGGTGGCGATGGTGCCCCCGATGACAACTCCACGCTTCTGGGCGGTCCCGAGCAGGGACTGACTGCCATTGGCGCCCCCGACGTGTGGGCCATGGGCTACACCGGCCAGAACGTCGTCGTGTCGAATATGGACACGGGCGTGCATGGATCGCATGAGGCGCTGGCCAGTCGCTGGCGTGGTCTCAATCCGCTCTACAGCGGGAATCCGCATTGGGCTTTTTATGACCCCTATACGAACAACCACAACTTCCCCTTTGACAGTGGATCGCATGGCACCCACACGATGGGAACCATATGTGGTGGCGCGCCTGGTGATCAAATCGGCGTGGCACCTGGAGCCGAGTGGATCGCCGCATGTCCGATCGATCGTTCTGGCATTGCGCAGACCGTGGCCGATGCCATCTTGTCGTTCCAGTGGTTTACGGATCCTGACGGCAACCCGCTGACGAGTTTCGATGTGCCCAATACCAACTCCAACTCTTGGGGTTTAGTCACTGCACACGGCTACCCCGAGTGCGATCAAACGTTCTGGTCATTCATCGATAACTGCGAGGCCGCTGGAGTCATCGTGCTCTTCTCCGCGGGCAACGAGGGCTCATCAGGCCTGCGTCGTCCAGGCGATCGAGCGCTCGATGACTTCCGCAACATGGCTGTCGCTGCGACTGATCCCTACAACGGGAACAACATCGCCAGTTTCTCCTCGCGTGGTCCAACCAACTGTACGTCCAACGGCAGTTCAGCCATCAAGCCCGATATCGCCGCGCCTGGCGTGTCGACGCGGTCGAGTGTTCCAGGAGGGTATTCCTCTTATGACGGCACGTCGATGGCTTCTCCTCATGTCAATGGCGTGATGGCCCTGATGCTCTCGGCCAACCCGGACCTGACCAGCGAGCAGGTCAAGACGATCATTTACGACACCGCTACGGACATGGGTGCTAGCGGCAAAGACAACGACTACGGCTACGGGCACATCAACGCGGTGGCTTGTGTCGAGGCGGCTTTGGAGACGGTCAGCTTGACCATTTCCTTCCCGAGTGGGCGTCCCGAGTGGGTTGACCCACTTGGCGGAACGATCATCGAGGTCGCCTTTGGTGGCAACGTCGATGAAGATCCCGCCACGGTCACGTTGCACTGGTCAGTCGGTGGTGTTGACGATGAAGTCACCATGGTGCCGGTACTTGATGTGTATCGCGGCCACATGCCCTCGTTTGAGTGTGGCGCGGTCGTTAACTACTGGGTATCAGTCGTGAGCGTCGAAGGTGATTACATCACAAGCCCCTACAGCGCTCCGAGCGAAACCTATATGGCTGAAGCTTGGAGTGGTGAGGCCATCTCCTTCGAAGACGACTTCAATACTGATCAAGGCTGGGCGGTTGTTGCAGGTGCTGGAACGGGCAACTGGGTCCGCGCGACGCCTGCGGGCAGCAACGGTACCCGGTGTGACAATGCCTCAGATCAGGACGGTTCGGGCATGTGCTTTGTCTCGGGCAATGGCACCGATGAGGACATCGACGACGGCTCCACGGTCTTGACAAGTCCGGACATGGATGCGACCGACGGGGGCACGCTCAGTTATGCCCGTTGGTATAGCAATGGCGACAGTTGCGGAGGCGCAGATCCAATGAATGATGTCTTCGTCGTCGAGATCAGCGATGACGGTGGCATGACTTGGATGAACCTTGAAACGGTTGGTCCCGGTGGCGATGAAGTCAATGGCGGCTGGTATGTCAAGGAATGGGAAGTTGACAGCATTCCGGGCATTGACCCAACCGATATGCTTCGACTTCGCTTCACGGCCTCGGACCTCAACGATGCCTCAGTGGTCGAGGCTGCTGTGGATGCTGTGAGCATCTCGGGCAAGTACTGCGATGAGTTGCCCTGCCCTGGTGATGTCAACGGAGACGGTGTGGTTGATGTCAATGACATTCTCGAAGCGGTGGCGGGATTCGGCACCGACTACGACGTCAATGACATTCTGACCATTCTGAAGAACTTCGACGCCGACTGCTAATCTTCCCATCCTGTGTAATTTTTCAAAGGGCCTGCGATCTGTTGATCGCAGGCCCTTTATCTTTTGATACGGTGCGATACATGACTATTCGAATTGGCATTGTCACCGTGTCGGACCGAGCGTTCCGTGGCGAGTACGAGGACCGTGGGGGGCCGGCGGTTGTGGATTGGCTTTCGGAGTCGATCCAAAGCGAGTGGGAGCCTGTCAGTGTGCTGGTGCCTGATGAAGTCGAGCGAATCGACTCGGCGATTCGGTGCTTGTGTGATGAAGAACGATGCGTGCTGGTATTGACCACTGGAGGAACCGGGCCATCTCGGCGGGACGTTACCCCCGAAGCCACTGCGCAGGTGTGCCATCGCATCCTCGCTGGCTTTGGCGAATTGATGCGAGCGGCTTCACTCAAGGTCGTGCCGACTGCCATTTTGTCCCGGCAAATTGCCGGTACGCGAGGGCGTTCGCTCATCATCAATCTTCCTGGCAATCCAGCTGCTGTGGCAGATTGTCTTGCGGCGGTGTTTCCGGCAGTGCCGTGGTGCATCGAGTTGCTCGAAGGTCCTCGGTTGGAAACTAATCCAGAGGTCTGCATTTCGCATCGACCGCAGAACGCGTAACTCTCACTACCATGGCGTCGATGTCCACTGCCCTGCCACCACTCGCCGAGGTCAAGGAAGCATTCGACTTTCTTGAAGATTGGGAAGACCGCTATCGTTACATCATGGATTTAGGCGAGCGGCTGCCTGTGTTGCAGGACGCGGATCGCCGCGAAGCCAATCTTGTGCACGGGTGCCAAAGCACCGTGTGGCTCGCTATGGAGCGTCAAGGTGATGCGGTCGACATTGCTGCTGATAGCGACAGCAAACTCGTCAAGGGACTCGCTGCGGTGGTGGTCATCGCGCTGCACGGCTGCAGTGTTGACCAAATCGTCCACTTTGACTTTGGCGGGTTGTTTGGTGAGTTGCAATTGCACGAGCATCTCAGCCCGACCCGAAGTAATGGCCTGCACGGAATGGTGCAGCAGGTCCGTAGTCGAGCGGCGGAACTGGCCAACAACTGACTCCGGGCGGCGGCACGCTTTCGGCTACCGTGTGTCGCATGCACGGCACTGGAAACGGGAAACGGCGAGTAATTTCTTCCTTCATTCTGGCGATGATGAGTACCGCCGTGGTAGTCGGTCTCGAGGGCTTGCCCGTGGTTGGGTCCTTCGGTTTGCCGCTCATCATCTATTACGCCTTCTTTACCCTTATTTTCTTCCTGCCAGTGGGGCTTGTCGCGGCGGAGTTGGGGGTTGGCTGGCCACACGATGGGGGCGTCTATCGATGGATTCGCGAGGCGATGGGCGAACGATGGGCTTTCTTGGGGGTTTGGTGTCAGTGGATGCAGATCCTGATTTGGTATCCGACGGTCTTGGCGGTGTGCTCTGTGTCACTTGCCTATGCCATCGACCCGCAACTCCACGATATTGGTCTTTTTATGGTGGGCGTGAGTTTGGCAGTTTTTTGGGCTTCAACGCTACTGAATTTCAGAGGATTGCACGCCAGTGGGCGGATGACCACAGCCATGCTCTATATCGGGACGTTGCTGCCAGTGGGGCTTGCCATCGTGCTGGCCATTTGGTGGCTGAGCGATGGGCAGGAGTCGGCGATTGAATTGTCGTGGTCTGCCATGGTGCCACGCATCGGCTCCATTGGTGAGATTGTTGCCATCTGCGCTATCTTCTCCTTCTTGTCTGGCTTGGAAGTCAACGCCGTTCACTTCGGGCATGTCCGCAATCCACAACGATCCATTCCTATTGCGCTGCTGTTCAGTGGACTTCTCGTGCTGGGTATTTCGGTACTCGGTGCGTTGAGTGTGGCGGTGCTTGTTCCGGTGGAGGAAATCGATCTGGCTGCGGGAACACTGCAAGTGTTCTCGAAGGTGCTTGGCCAGATGGGAGTTGGCTGGCTGGTTCCGATTCTGGCCGTCATGGCACTGGCGGGCATGCTCGGCCACATCATGGTTTGGGTCATTGGACCGACCGAATCGCTTCGTGTGGCGGCCGATGATGGGCTCATTCCGCCGATGTTTCAGAAGACGACCAAGGGTGGCGCACCTCGCAACGTCATGCTGCTGCAAGCGGCCATTGTGACACTGATCTGCCTGTTGATGCTAGTCGTTGATCTCAACAAGATCTTCTACTTCCTGACCATTGCCTCGGCGCAGGTCTATCTGGTGATGTATCTGCTCATGTTTATTGCGGTCATTGTGCTTCGCTATCGCAAGCCCGATGTGGAGCGAGCCTTTGTGATTCCTGGCGGATGGGTCGGTCTGTGGTCCGTCGCGGGCGTAGCAAGCCTAGCGGCCATTGGTGGCATCTTCATCATGTTCTGGCCACCGACGACCAAGGATATGGCGATGGATGCCATGTGGTTCACCATCCCCTTGGTCATTACCTTTGTCGTGCTGGTTGGCACGCCGCTGATCTTGTATCAGTTCCGCAATCCCAAATGGAAAGGGAAGCCTGGCATGCCCGGCGCTGGCGAGACGCTTGCCGCTTGGAAGCGATCAGACTAATCCATGACGTGTATCCGTATTGCGATGTGGTCAGGGCCTCGGAACATATCTACGGCGATGATGCGAGCATGGGATCAGCGATCCGACACGATGGTGTGGGACGAGCCGCTGTATCCATTTTGGCTGAATCGCACAGGAGCAGCGCATCCTGGGCGCGACACAGTGCTGGAGGCTCATCGGGGCGATCTGGATCCCGCAGACTTGATGGCACGGCTGAAGTCCTCGCCGGATGGCGCTTCCATTTTCTATCAAAAGCACATGTCGCATCACCTGTCCGATGAGGTGTCTGGTGATTGGTTGGCGCATGCTCGGCACGCATTTTTGGTGCGTCGACCCGACCGCGTGTTGGCCTCATTGGCCAAGCGGTATCCAAATGCGACTTTGAATGACACTGGTCTCCCCCAGCAAATGTTGCTGCTTGATCGCTTTGATGCCCTTGGCCTTCCGGCCCCTCCAGTCATTGATGCCGACGATGTTCTGGCTGCGCCCGAGGTGATGCTCGGTCTGTTGTGTGAGGCCCTGCAGGTACCCAGAGATGTGGGGATGACCACGTGGCCAACTGGTGGACGCGATAGTGATGGGGCGTGGTCACCGTGGTGGTACGACCGTGTCAACGAGTCGACGGGCTTTGAATCTCCCAGTACTGAACTGCCGGAGGTTCCCGCTGCGCAACAACCGATGTTGCGTGAGTGTCAACTGCTCTACGATCAACTGTGTGAATTTCGACTTCGACCCTGAAGGACTCTGCGCATGCTCCAGACATTTGATTCCCGA
The DNA here is from genome assembly GCA_964524945.1 of uncultured Isosphaeraceae bacterium. GTDB lineage: Bacteria > Planctomycetota > Phycisphaerae > Phycisphaerales > SM1A02 > UBA12567. The sequence continues at coordinate 7,518 of CAZGFN010000009.1, read as the reverse complement.
AATGCTGACATCAAGGTCAATATCAACGGTGCGTTGATTCATCGCGATGACGCGGGTATCTCGCCATTTGACTCGCTCGTGCAAGGAGGTGATGGCGTGTGGGAGGGGTTGCGGTTGTACAAGGGCGGCATCTTCAAGCTCGCGACGCACTTGGATCGACTTCGTCGGTCGGCGATTGCTCTGGCATTTGATGTGATCCCAAGTCATGAGCATATCACCCGCGAAATTGCCCGCACGCTTGCGGCCAACGGTATGTCCGATGGCGTGCACATTCGGCTGACGCTTTCTCGCGGCGTGAAGGTGACCAGTGGTATGGATCCCAGGCTGAATCAATCGGGGCCGACGCTCATTGTGCTGGCTGAATACAAAGCCCCTGTGTATGAGCGGAGCGGATTGTCGCTGGCGACAAGTAGTCTTCGGCGATTTCGACCCGACATGCTCGATCCGCGCATTCATCACAATAATCTGCTTCAGTCAATTCTTGCCAAAGTCGAAGCCAACGCCGCTGGGGCAGATGACGCCATGATGCTTGACGACCGGGGCTTCATCGCGGAGACCAATGCAACGCACTTGTTCTTTGTGCAGGGCGATGTGGTGTCGACCAGCCGCGTGCTGGCCTGCCCAGAGGGTGTGACGCGGGGCGTGGTGATTGGGTTGTGCCACTCATTAGGCGTGGCATGTGAGGTTCGGGACATCTCCCAGGCCGAGGCCTACGCCGCCGATGAGTGTTTCTGCACCGGGACGATGGGAGAATTGGCATCGGTGACATCCATCGACGGCCGAACCATTGGGTGTGGAACGCCTAGCACAGTCACGGCGCGTTTACAGGAGGCATTTCGGGAGATCGTCGAGACTCAGTGTGAGCCAATTCTCTGAGGTGTTGCGTCGGTTGATACCATCGCGCCTCAACCCTTCAGGAGTACCGCGATATGACGCGTCCAGTGACATTGTTCTCCGGCCAGTGGGCCGATCTGCCATTCACCAAAGTGGTTGAATTGGCCGCAACATTTGGATTTGACGGGCTGGAACTTCCCTGCTGGGGCGACCACTTTGATGTGAGCGCCGCGCTGGCCGAGCCGGACTATTGTCAGGGCCGTCATGACGTGCTTGCCGCCAGCGGCCTGAAGTGCTGGGCGATTTCAAACCATCTCGTCGGGCAGGCAGTGTGCGATCGAATCGATTCGCGGCATCACCAGGTACTTCCAGATCATGTGTGGGGACATGGTGATGCCGAGGGTGTGCGGGAGCGGGCGGCCGAAGAAATGAAGCAGACGGCGCGGGCTGCGGCGGCCCTTGGCGTGCCGGTGGTCAATGGCTTTACTGGTTCGTCAATCTGGCCCGACTTGTACTTCTTTCCGCCGACATCACCCGAACACGTCAAGCGGGGGTACGACGACTTTGCCAATCGCTGGGGGCCCATTCTCGATGTGTTTGAAGAAGTCGGCGTGAAATTTGCGCTGGAAGTACACCCCTCCGAGATTGCGTACGACACGGTGACTGCGGGAGTCGCGCTTGAAGCAGTGGGGCATCATCCGGCCTTTGGGTTTAACTTCGACCCGAGCCATCTTGTGTGGCAGGGAGTCGACCCAGCTCGGTTCATCGATCGGTTCCCGGACCGCATCTTTCACTGTCATATGAAGGACGTGAAGGTGCATCTGGATGGCGATGGTGGCATTTTGGGCTCGCATCTTCAATTCGGAGATGCCCGGCGCGGGTGGGACTTTGTCAGTGTGGGCCGTGGAGATGTGGATTTCGACGCGATTGTGCGATCGTTGAATCGCGCGGGGTATGAGGGCCCGTTGTCGGTGGAGTGGGAAGACAGTGGTATGGATCGGTGTCAGGGGGCGATGGAGAGCTGTGAGTATGTTCGCGGTGTGGACATCACGCCGCCGGGGCGTGGTTTTGAAGACGCCTATGGAGAGTGAGTGGGGATGGCGTGGACATCACGTTCTCGGGGCGTGGTTTCAAAGACGTCTTTCGTGATGGGTTCTGTGCTGGAGGGCTTTGTATGAATGCGATGCTGTTGTGCGTGGTGCTTGGTGGTTCCCTTGGAGCTTCCCATGAAGTGCTTGGAGAAGAGGCCGTTTCGGAGCCTTCCGATGTGTTGGTGTTTACTCGGACAATGGGATTTCGTCATGAGTCCATCGAGCGGGGCGTTGAGGTGCTTGGGGAGATGGCTCGTGAGCGTGATCGCTGGCGTTTGGTGGCCACAGAGGACGCGGAAGTGTTCACGGTTGCCGGCCTTGAGCCGATAGAAGTCGTTGTTTTTCTCAACACCACGATGGACGTACTCGATGAGTCACAGCAGGCGGCATTGCAGGAGTGGATTGAGGGCGGTGGCGGCTGGGTAGGCATTCACGCCGCGGCAGACACTGAGTATGGCTGGCCCTTCTATGGAACGATGCTGGGAGGTGCTTGGTTTGCGAGCCATCCGCACATTCAACCAGCCACCATTGTGATCGAAGACCCCACGCACCCATCTACCAAGCATTTGACGGCCGCCAAGCCCGGGCACCCCCCGACACCGGACCTTCCAGTTACTTGGACGCGAACCGATGAGTGGTACAACTACCGTCAATCGCCCCGCGGCAAGGTGCATGTCATCGCCTCACTGAGCGAGGACTCCTACACCGGCGGCTCCATGCAGGATGACCACCCAATCGTCTGGACGACCTTGCCAGAACAAGGGGCCGCGTTCTACACAGGCTTGGGGCACACCAATGAAAGTTGGGATGAGCCGGCGTTTATCGAGCACATTGCCGGAGCGATTGACTGGGCGGCTGATGATGGGTGGGTGTCTACAACCTCATTAAGCAGTGGAACTGACTGGTCCCAATATGATGGCTGGATTGATGCCAAAACCATTCAGTCGCAAGGCTCGGTGCTGCACGCTGCACCAGGCACGGGTGTGCTGGTCAACGGCGCCGATGGTCATGCGGGGGAGTTGGTGACCGCACGGGAGTTTGGAGATTGCGACATTCACATTGAATTTATGGTGCCCGAAGGAAGCAACTCAGGTGTGTATGTGCAAGGGCGGTACGAGGTGCAGATCCTCGATAGCTTTGGCATTGAGGAGCCGGGCTCAGGAGACTGCGGTGGGATCTACCAGCGATGGGATGAGTCGAGATCTCCCAAGGGGTGGTCAGGGCACCCGCCATCGGTCAACGCTTCAACCGCCCCGGGGACTTGGCAGACATTTGACATACGCTTCACCGCTCCTCGCTTTGGGAAGAATGGAAACAAGACCGCCAACGCTAGGTTTGATCGGGTTGTGCATAACGGTCAGTTGGTGCACGAAGATGTAGAACTCACGGGGCCAACGCGTGGCGGTTGGGTTGGCGAAGTGCCGCAAGGCCCAATCCGACTCCAAGGCGATCATGGCCCCGTTGCCCTTCGCAACATTAGAATCCGAAGCCGCTGATTTTACCCGTCTACTTCGCACTGGCCCCAATCGGCCAATACGAGCAAGAGGTCGTCGGTTCCAACGGTTGAATCGCCGTTGATGTCTTCAATGCAGACACATCCGCCCCATGCAGCGACAATCGCCAAGATGTCATCGACATTGACCTGGCCATCTGCAGTGACATCGCTTGAGCATACGGGGCACAGGTCATTGCCACCAAGATCGTTCCATGTGCCCAAGATGTGGTCAGGAACATTGTTGCACATGTCAGATCCTTGCAGGGACGAATTGGAACAGTCGCACGCTTTGGCAATACCACCGCCGCGGATCCCTGCTGTGTTAGCGGAGATTTCGCAGTTGTAGTTGTAGCCATTGCTATCGTTCCCATACGCAATTCCGCCGCCATAGACCCCGCAATGATTATCGGTAATGGTGCATCCGGTCATTGTGGGGTGACTGTAGCGATGGATGCGAAATCCGCCGCCATCGAGTTCCGCGGTATTGCCCGTTACGACCACAGAAGAGAAAGTGGGATCAGCTTCAAAGATGCTGACTCCGCCGCCGATTTGCGCGGTGTTGTTGGTGATGATGCAGTTATCGATTGTGGGGTTGGTTTGCCTGATGAACAAGCCGCCGCCACAATTGACTCCTTCGATTTCAAGGCCGCCATTGCCGCCAGTGATGGTAAAACCTCGCAGCGTCGTGGCATTGCCCTCGCCAGTGGCAATCTGGATGGCACAGGGAAAGCCCTTGGCGTCAATGGTGGTTGCGGAGGGCCCGTGGGTGCTTTCTACGGTGATCGTTCGTCCACGATAGTTGAGCCACTCATTCCACACGCCCGGGCCAACGAGGACACGGTCACCGTCGACGGCCATATTGATGGCCGCCTGAATGCTTGGAGCGTCTACTGGGACACCGATATCGGCCCCCAGGGCTGCTGTCGTCATCATCAGGCCAGTGGCCAAAGCAGTCAAATTATGAGGCAATGCGGGGTCTCCGTGGGGGGGGTGTCCACTTCAAACCAGTATCACCCATGGATGGGGGCCAGAGCAAGTGATTCCACGGCCTTATGGGGACAACTGGACCTCAAATTAGCCAATGTTGGCCGAAACCGACCTTGCCGGTGGGCCGAAGGGATGTACAGTGAAGAGAACAGGTTGAAGCCTGCTGTGTTCGAAGCTCAATAACGGGCTTTACTAGCCCGATTGCCTGATTCCCGCCCTGAAGGAGAGCCCATCGTGAGAGATCGCTGTATCGCCGGAACCCTGGTTAGTTTGGCGGCCGTGGCTGGTTTCACCAGCCCAACACAGGCCAAAGACGAAGCCATTGTTCAGACCTCCCTGCTTGAGACCAATAACGATGATTCGGTCATTGACTTTCAAATTGAACCACCCGTCTTCGGGGGAATTCGAATTGATGGTGCCCCTTGGTCAACGGTCTCACTTGGTAACGAAAGCATCCCCAGGGCGGCTGGCGCACCGGCGCTTCCTGATGTTCGTCGTTCCGTCATGATTGGGGCTCATGCGGTCGTCGAAGCAAGCTTCGCTGGCGGTACCTATCAAGACTATGAGGGTATTAAGATTGCTCCTCACAAAGGCATCATCTCGCGGACCATCAACCCGTCGGACGTGCCCTATACCTTTGGCAAGGTTTATGACAGTGAGGGCTTTTGGCCCCGCGACGTCGTAGAGATCGGCACGCCCTACATCATGCGAAATACCCGCGGTGCGGTAGTGGCCGTCAATGCTCTGCAGTGGAACCCCGCTACCGAGACGCTTCGCGTTTGGAGCAACGTCAAGGTTTCCGTGCGGACTGTGGGCACCACGACAGAAAATGTACTGACCGAACAGGCACTTGCCACACACAGTGACAATGCTGCGTGGGAAACGATGTATGGACGCCGCTACGTCAACTATCCACCACATCGCATGTATGACCCGCTGGATCATGAGGGCCCAATGTTGATCATTTGCAATGATGCGTGGATGTCAAATATTCAGCCCCTTGCTGATCACAAGAACAGCATCGGCATCAGCACCGAGGTTGTTCGAATTTCAGACATTGGAAATTCGCCCTCAGCAATTTCCAGTTTCATCAATTCGCGATATGCCAGTGGGGATCTCTGTTACGTGCTTCTGGTGGGCGATGCGGCTCACATCTCATCCTATACGGCTGCAGACAACGGCCTTGCGGATGCGGTCTATTCCAAACAAACAGCAGATGATTACCCAGACATCTTTGTCGCACGCATCAGTGCGGAGTCCGCGGCGGATGTAGATACACAGGTTGAACGTGTGATCTCATATGAGAATGACGCATGGACACAGCGTTCTGACTATTGGCGTGGGCTTGGAGTCAGTTCGACTCAGGGACCAGGCGATGAGGGGGAATACGACGACGAGCATGTCGGCTACATCATGGATGACTTGGAGGCATACGGATTCACGCACACCAATGTCATAAGCGATGATGGCGGCACTGTTGCGCAAGGTGTTGCAGAAATCAACGATGGCTTGGGCGCGATTGCGTTCTGTGGCCACGGACATACAACAGGCTGGGCCAGTGGCGCACCGTTGACCAACGCGGATGTCAATGGCTTGACGAACACTGAAATGTTGCCTTGGATTGTGTCAGTGGCCTGCCTATGTGGGGAGTTCAACGCTGGGACCTGCTTTGCAGAATCTTGGATGCGTGCCACCCATAACGGGATGCCGTCGGGATCAATTGGCCATTACGCGTCAACTATTAATCAATCATGGGCTCCGCCCATGTGCGCTGAGGATGAAGTCTTCGACTGTTTCGTCGCTGAAACGTACACCACGCTTGGTGTTCTGTTCTACGCAGGATCGTGCCAGATGATGGACGAATACGGCAGTGGTGGCGTAGACATGTTTGATACGTGGACGCACTTTGGAGAACCTTCTACAGTCGTGGTTGGAACAGCTGCGCCGCCCACTGGCATGGGTATCGTAGGAAGTGGTTTTCACTCGGAGGGCCCTAATGGTGGGCCATTCAATCCAGAGAGCACGCAGTTCACCATCGTCAACCATGAAAGCACGAGCATTCATGTCTCAATTGGCGTCCAAGGTGGCAATTGGCTCACTGTCTACCCAACAAATACAACTATCCCAGTTGGCGGCCAAGTGGTCGTCGAGGCAACTCTGACTGAACACGCCAACGGTTTGGCCAATGGTCTTCATTCAATGTCAGTGGACTTTACGAACAACACCAATCACATTGGTGATGCCAGCAAGGGCGCCACCATCAACGTGGGAGTTGCCGCTCCTGTTATTGATTGGGACATGGACGAGCATCCAGGTTGGAGTATGGACGGCCAGTGGGAGCACGGTGTTCCATCGGGTGCCGGCGGGACTAGTCACGGCAATGCTGACCCGAACAGCGGTTCGACAGGAGACAGTGTCATTGGGGTGAACCTCAGTGGCGACTACAGTTTGACTGTGGGTGGCCCGTATCACCTGACCAGCACCGCCATCGATTGTTCCGACTTTACAGACACCAGCATGTCCTACGAGCGCTGGTTGAATTGTGACTATCAACCCTACGTGGTGGAGTATGTAGAAGTCTCCAATGATGGTTCCAATTGGACTCGTCTTTGGGAGAACTCCTCGAGTAGCGAGACGGCCGATTCGTCTTGGTCAACACACGAGTTCGACATCTCAGCTGTCGCTGACGCTCAGGATTCGGTGTATCTCCGCTGGGGCCATTCTGTAAGTGATTACGCCTATGCGTATTCAGGATGGAACATCGATGATGTTGTGATCAAAGCTGTGGATAGCGGCGGGACGACCGAACCATGTGATGGCGACCTCAATGGCGACAATGTAGTCAACGTTGATGACATCCTTGAGGCTGTCTCAGGCTTTGGTGATCTTTACGATGTGAACACGATTCTCGAAGTGCTCGAGAACTTTGGCACCAGTTGCTGACCTAAGTCACTTTAATCCTCATTCATCGCGGCCCCTTCTTTGGAAGGGGCCGCGTTTGTTTTTGTGGGGGGGGGTGTTGGCGTAGCCGATCCAAAGCCGTGCATGCGCCCGCAGCGGACACCCCGGCGGTCCATGCAATCAGGGGAGAAGTTTCAGGCCTACTCCCTC
>CAZGFN010000008.1:51703-53882 GCA_964524945.1 uncultured Isosphaeraceae bacterium | reverse complement strand
TGGCACTCAGCAACCACTGCCTGCGCTGATACCGGTGGCTGCGGCGACGGCACGGTGATGTACTTTGGCATAGACAGCAGTTGCACGTTTGACACAGGCGGAGCCGTTGCTGGCACGATCTCATCGGAGGCCATTTCGCTCAGCGGAATCGCCGGTCCGTTCACACTCACCTACTGCACCGCACTCGAGACTGAAAACGACACCGGCTGGGATACCGCTCGTGTGCTCGTCAATGGCATCTTCGCCGAACAACCACCCGAGGGAGACTGGCAGACACGAGCCATTGAACTACCGACGATCAGCGGCGACACCGCGACGATTGTTTTCGACTTTGACTCGGTTGACGGCATCCTCAATGCCTACAGAGGTTGGCACATCGATCACGTGCAACTGGTGGGTCGAAGCATCGACTGCACTGATCCTGACCCGTGCCCAGCGGACATCGACGGAAGTGGTGATGTGGACACCAACGATCTGCTGGCCGTCATCGAAGCATGGGGCCTGCCGGGCGGCGATGCCGATATCGATGGCGATGGGACCGTGGGCACCGACGACTTGTTGGCACTCATTGCCTCGTGGGGTCCGTGTTGATCCAAGCGTTGGCCTGCTAGCATCGCCACCGCTCCAATCACGGAGCGGGAGGATCGCCACGCATGACCGAATTGACGCCCGCCGCACGCACCCGACTCTTTTGGGCCTGTTTCATTGCGTTGGTCACCACCGCATTTGCCTTCATGCTGCGAGTGCAGTTGATGGACACGTGGGAAGCCGACTTCGCGTTGGATAAGACGCAAGTGGGCACCATCTTCGGGGCTGGCTTCTGGCCCTTCGGCGTGAGCATTGTGCTGTTCTCGCTCGTGCTGGACCGCATTGGCTACGGCCATGCGATGGTCTTCGCCTTTCTGTGCTTCGTGAGCTTTGCACTCTTGTCTATCTTCGCCACGGGCTTCTCCATGCTGTACTGGGCAAGCATCCTCGGCGGCTTGGGCGCCGGTACGGTGGAGGCTGTCATCAATCCGCTCATCGCCGACATCTACAAAGACAACAAGACAAAGTGGCTCAACATCCTGCACGCGGGTTGGCCGGGCGGCCTTGTTGTGACCGGTATCGTGGTGCTGGGCATCGGCGATGCCATGTCATGGAAGTGGCAAATTGCCTTGATCCTCATCCCAGCGTGCATCTTTGGTGTGATGATGCTGGGCATGAAGTTCCCGCTCAGCAGCCGCGTGCTAGCGGGCGTTTCCTATCGCGATATGCTTGCCCAAGTGGGTTGGGGCGGCGCCTTCATCGTGTCATTGATGATCGTGATGGAACTCACTACCAACGTGCTAGGCATCGAATCACTTCAGAACATCTGGGCACAGGTCGGCATTGCGGCGGTCATCGCCGCCATCTACGGGGCCTATGCACGTTCGTTCGGACGACCAATCTTCGTCTTCCTGCTCGTCGTCATGCTGGCCCTGGCGACCACCGAGTTGGGAACCGACGCGTGGGTGAAGGATCTTCTCAAGCCGGCGCTCAACAGCGCCATGGGCATCGACTCGGGCTGGGTACTGGTCTACACCGCGGCCATCATGATGGTGCTGCGGTTCAGTTGTGGCCCCTTGATTGGGGCGCTCAAGCCCCTTGGAGTGCTGGCCGCCAGCGCCGCAGTCGTAACGGTAGGCATCTGGTGGCTGGCGATTCTGGCAGAAGACCTAGCCGTGGGTGCCATGGTCATTCTGCTGGCAGCGACGATCTACGGCATCGGACAGACCTTCTTCTGGCCCACCACGCTTGGGTTCGTCTCGGAACAGTTCCCTCGTGGCGGCGCAATGACAATCAACCTCATCGCAGGCGTGGGGATGCTCGGAGTCGGCGTGCTTGGCAACCCATGGCTTGGCAATGTCCAAGACACGCGAGTCGTCGAAGCCCTACAGGCAGGCAATCCGACCATCGCCGCGGAGTACATCACGCCAGAGAAACCAAGCCTATTCGGCAGTTACGCCTCGCTCACACCCGAAGCGGCCACCGCCCCACCCGAGCATGCCGAGTACATCGACCAAGCCCAACGCGCCGGTAAGGCCGACGCGCTTGCCGCTGTGTCCATCCTCCCCATCTTCATGCTCGTGTCGTACTTGGGCCTGATTGCCTACTACCGCAGCCGCGGTGGGTACCGACCTGTGGAACTCTAATCACA
>CAZGFN010000008.1:0-51693 GCA_964524945.1 uncultured Isosphaeraceae bacterium | reverse complement strand
ATCAGCCCAAAACAGCAGGCCTTCATTGCCGCCCAAGAGATGTTCTTTGTGGCAACGGCGCCCCTCAGTGCGGATGGACATGTGAATGTGTCGCCAAAGGGACTCGCTGGGATGTTTGCTGTGATTGATGCAACGACCGTAGCGTTCCTTGATACGTGGGGGACAGGAATTGAAACCACGGCTCATCTGAAGGAGAACGGGCGGATGTGCCTCATGTTCTGCTCGTTTGCCAAAGATCCTCGCATTCTGCGGCTGCATGGAACTGGCGAAATACTTGAGCGTGACCACGAAGAATTCAACACACTCCGCGGCCACTTCCCGAAGTTCGATGGAACACGTAGCATCATCCGACTTCGAGTCAACCGTGTGGCCAAGTCGTGTGGCTTTGGCGTGCCGCGGTACACCTTTGAGTCTCATCGCGATGAACTACCCCGCTTCGCATCTGAGTGGGGTCCTGAGAAAGTGGCGACCTACACGATGGAAAACAACACCACGAGCATTGACGGCCTCCCTGGAATCGCCCAGTAATCGCCAACGACACTATCCTGCCGCCCATGCACACGGTTGATGTCTTGATTGTCGGAGGCGGCGTAGGCGGCTTGTCATGCGCGATAACGCTCGCGTCTGCGGAAAACAAACCATGGTTTGGCAATCGCACCGTGCTCGTTCTCGATGACGGTCGCAGCGATCTTGCCAAGGCGAGATTATTCAACGCCCCCGGCATTCCACCTGGGACGAGCGGCAAACAGACACTTCTGAACATGCGAGATCAACTTGCGCAATATGACGCAGCATCGCTGATAATCGATCGTGTGGTCAAAGCCAAACGTAAGGATGGCATCTGGACGATTATCGCCGAGTCTGGCGCCGAATACGAATGTCACATAGTCGTGCTGGCAACCGGATACAAACGCTGGGAGATCGACGAGTTGCCGGCATCGCCAATCCCACACCCCCGAGGCGGCAAACTTGATCGCATCATGCTTGAGCACGATGGCGCCTATTGCGTCGCAACAGATCTATATGTCGCGGGACTGCTTGGCGGCGGGTCGAGTCAATTCGCCATTGCCTCTGGCATCGGCGCCCAGGTCGGAGTCGAAATACTCAGTTGCTGGGCGGGCAAACGCACTCATGTTCACGATGTTCCGGAGACTCCTGTCACATGATCCTTATGCTTCTGTCGTCTCTGCCTGTAGCGATCTCACAACTACCAACATCCTCGCATGCCATGACGCCCATACCAGGTGGCCGGCGGAGTAGGCATCTAGGCTTGGCAGCCTTGGGAGGAGAAGCAATCGCGGCATGGGCGGGCGAACATCCCTGAACAGCATTGTCATAGAACGGCTCAAAGTGGGCAATAACAGGCTTTTTACCCCTTTCGGAAGCACTTTGCCCCCGCCGCCCCATTGAACCCTTTGTGGTTGTAGAATACGCGACGGCCACGTTGGCCGAGGATCGACTACACGGCGTCACAGACGGTGGTCGAGCAGTTCTTTCTTTCTGTGATGCTCTGTTCTGTATTGGGGATCTACCGTGAAGCTCTTTGTAGGAAATCTGCCTTGGCGCATCCGCGACAATGATCTTGTCGAGATGTTTTCTCAGCACGGCCACGTAGTGGCCGCAAATGTTGTCATGGATCGCGACACCGGCCGCTCACGCGGTTTCGGCTTTGTCGAGATGGGTGACGGCGATGGCCAAAAAGCCATTGAAGCCCTCAATGGCTTCGACATCGACGGCCGTGCCATCAATGTCAACGAAGCGCGGGCCAAGACCCGCTGATCTTCTATCGCAGTCTTCGGACTGTACTGATCACATAACAACCCTCGTCGCAATGCGACGGGGGTTGTTGCTTTTAAGGGCTGCTTCTTTGTACCCCATGCAAATCTCAGACGTTAAAGTACTTGGCCTCAGGATGATGCACCACAATAGCGCTCGTACTTTGTTCCGGATCGATCTGCCAATTCTCGGTCAACTCACACCCAATCCGTTCGGGGGCAAGAAGCCTGAAGAGTTTTTCTTGGTCTGACATTTCCGGGCACGCCGGGTATCCAAATGAGTACCGACTACCTCGATACTTCTGTTGGAATAGATGCGAGATATGCGGGCTGTCGCCACTGTCAATGCCTGCTTCCTGGCGCATCCGCTGATGCCACAATTCGGCCAGCGCCTCGGCACACTCGACCCCCATGCCGTGAACATAGAGGTACTCCGTGTACTCATCCTGTTCGAACAGTTTCTTGGCCAATTCTGACACGACTGGCCCCATCGTCACACAACTCATTCCGATGACATCGCGCTGCGAATCTGCAATGTTTCGGAAGAAGTCCGCAATACAGATCCGGCGTCGCTTGCGCTGTCTTGGGAAGGAGAAACGCTCGACCTCATGGTCATCCGCATCGAAAATCACCAGATCATCGCCATCAGCCGCACATGGGAACCAGCCATACACGAGTTTCGGCTGCAGGATGCCCTGGTCGCGAAGGGTTGTCTTGAGGCGTTCGAAGACGGGCGCGGCTTCTTCCTCTAATACTCGATGGAACTCGCCAGCACTCCGCTGCCCCCGGCGGAACCCCCACTGTCCACGAAAGAGTGCCGTCGTATTGACAAATGGATAGATGCGATCAAGTGGGATGTCATCCACCACGCGGCTTCCTGTAAATGGGACACTCGGGATCTCAAGATCGGTGGCAACATCGCTTCGACCCCCTTCGATGGTTGCAATATCACCCTCTGACCGCTCGGCCGTTTCCAGCGACTCGACACGAGCTGCAGTCGCAGCGCGTGTCGAGAGTCGCCGTTCGATTTCAGCATCGAGCGACTCATTTTGACCGCCGACCAACGCATTGCACAGCCGCAGCCCATCAAAGGCATCCTTGCCGTAGTACACCCGACCGTTGTAGATGGTTCGCAAGTGCGATTCACAGTAGTGCCTTGACAGCGCGGCGCCGCCGAGCAGGATCGGCACATCTATCTCCATTTCATTGAGTGCCTTGAGGTTTTCTTCCATCACCATGACACTCTTGACGAGCAGCCCCGACATGCCAATCGCATCGGCTCCAGTGCGTCGCCATGCTTGCGCAATATCATCAATCGTCCGCTTGATGCCGATGTTCTCGACAGTCCACCCATTATTGGTCAAGATAATGTCAACAAGGTTCTTCCCAATGTCGTGCACATCCCCTCGTACGGTCGCCAGTACCACCCGTCCCTTTGAACTGCCATCGGATTTCTCCATGTGTGGTTCGAGGTAACCAACCGATTTCTTCATCACTTCGGCGGACTGCAGGACGAATGGCAATTGCATCTGCCCCGATCCAAAGAGCTCGCCCACCGTTTTCATGCCCGCAAGTAGATGGTTGTTGATGATCTCTAGTGGCGAGTATTCGAGCATGGCCTCATCGAGATGTTTCTCGAGGTCACGCTTTTCTCCATCGACAATATGCGACCGAAGCGTCTCTTCCAACGATAGATGTACGACTTCAGTAGGGTCATCGCTGACTTCATCGTCTTCAAAGAGGGCGATAAATGCCTGCAGTGGATCCCACGACTCATCGCTCACACCAGGAGGAAGGCCCGTTCCACCGCGGGTCAGCGCCCGTCGGTCATAAATCACATCCAGCGCCGCCTGCTTCCGCCCCGCTTCGATGCGATTCATAGGTTGAATCTTCGACGCGTGAAGAATGGCGCTGGTCAGGCCGGCATCCATCAGTTCCCACATCAACACAGAGTTAAGCACCACACGTGCTACGGGCTTGAGACCAAATGAGGCATTAGAAAGACCACAGGTAATTTGCACTTCGGGCCACGACTTGCTGATCCTCCGCACGCCTTCGACCAGTTCCAAGCAGCTTCGGCGATCGGCATCCATGCCAGTCGATACCGGCAGCACCAATGGGTCGATGAATAGATCTTCAACCGCCAACTCGTGCACCCGAACCGCTCGCTCAATGGCACGCCTAGCAATGTCATACTTACGGTCGGCTGTACGTGCCATGGCCTCTTGGGGGTCTTCGTCGATGGTGCCGATGACCAAGGCCGCCCCAAACGTGCGGGCGAGCTCACAGAACCGATCGAACTTCTCTTGGCCTTCCTCAAAGTTTGCCGAATTGATGATGCACTTGCCGCCAGCATGCTGAAGCCCCGCCTCGATGGTGGTGATTTGTGTCGAGTCAAGCATGATGGGCGCATCGACTTGACGCGAACACGAACCCACGAGTTGGGCCATGTCTGCAGCATTGTCGCGGCCTGCGTAGTCAACGTTAATGTCCAAGCAGTTGGCGCCCTCTCGCACCTGCTGACGCCCCAAGGAAATCATCTCATCGAAGTCCTCTTCTTCAAGCAACTGCTTGAAACGGCGCGATCCAGAGGCATTCATTCGTTCGCCAATGATGAAGAAAGACTGCTCCTGTCGGTAGCCCATCGGCGAATACAGGCTTGCGCAGCCCGAGACCGGAGGCGTCACCAGTCGCTCGGCTCGTTGACCGATCCGTACCACCCGTGCCAGTTCTTCAATGTGAGACACCCCCGTTCCACAACAGCCTCCAACAATTTCAACACCAAGTCGCTGGACCAGATCCCCCACGGACTGTCCCATCGCCTCACTTCCAAGGGGGAACACAGTTCGCCCATCAACCAGCACAGGCAAGCCAGCATTGGGAACACAGGACACCAGTCGATCCCAGTGTTTGGACAGGTATTCAATGTGTGGCAACATTTCGCGTGGGCCTGTGGCGCAGTTCAACCCCAGTGATGCAATTGGGAATCTTCGTAGTGCCTGCACAGCAGCGGCAATACTCGTTCCCAGCAGCATGGTGCCGGTGTTCTCTATGGTCAAGCTGACCATGATGGGCACATCAGTCGGCGTTCGACCTGCCTGCTCAATCGCCTTAAGGCATGCATTAATAGCACACTTAACTTGCAACAAATCCTGCGCTGTCTCGATGAGCAGGGCATCAACACCACCTGCAATCAGGCCCCTTGCTTGGTCCGCATACGAGTCAAGCATGGTGTTCCAGTCCACTTGTCCCAAAGAAATGAGTCGCGTGCCTGGCCCCATCGATCCCAACACAAACCGCGGCTGATCATTCGACGCGTGAACATCGCAGGCGGCCCGCGCCACCTCGGCTGCTTGGCGATTGAGATCTACCGTCCAATCCGCCAACGCCGGGTCGAACTCCGACAGCACCAGTGGATTGGCCCCAAAGGTGTCCGTTTCTACGGCGTCGGCGCCAGCGGCAAGGTAGCCCTCGTGAATTGACTGAATCAACTCGGGGCGGGATCGAACAAGCAGATCAACGCAATTCTCATGGCCGAGGTAATCCCGTTCAATATCTAAATCGATCCCTTGCAGGGTCGACCCCATCGCTCCATCAAGAACCAGCGTTCGTTTGCTCGCGGCGGAGAGGATTGCAGCTGTCATAGTGGCACCATAGCGCCAACAGCCCTAGCCTTCAACCGTCTATCCGGATGAGGGGATAAAGCCCCTGTGGCGGGCCTGCCAACGGTGCTGGCCCGTATGATGCCGCCCATCGCCGTGACATACCTCATCCCAGTCCTGCTCATGCATTCCATCGCCACAAGTGCACCCCCTCTTCCGGTTGCACCGGCGGTCACGGCAGATCCAACAGGTCAACAGGTGCTATCACGGTTCATTCGCGCTGTTGGGGGCGAACGAGCCATCCGCAACATCTCCGCAATGCACGCCACGGGTCGAATCATCTTGCCCGGCGAACAGGAGACAGGCACGTTCTCGTGGTGGGTAGGTGATGGCAATAAGTGCCGATTCAATATGTCCTTCCCAGGCCTTGGCACGAGCAGCTTTGGAAGCGACGGCACTGAGGGTTGGGAAATTATCGAACTTGCTGGCGACACCACACACCAAACATTGGATATGGCCACAGTCGCATCAAGGCGTCGGCAAGCCAACTGGTTTGAATTGGCACTGACGCTTCCAGCCCGCGCGACGACCTTTGAGACAGTTGGACCTGCGGAATTCGATGGGCATGGCGTATGGGAAATCAAGATGGTGGATGCAGAAAGTCGAACACATCATCTGTTCTTTGACCGAACGTCGCATCTATTGCATGGCGTTCGCATGCGTGGCGCCGGCATAGGAAGCGCCGCTGACATCACCATTCGGTTTACACAGTGGAAACCATGTGGCCCACTGACGCTATTTCGAGAAGTATCGATTGCTCATTCCGATGTTCGATTGCAGATGTTGTTCGACACAATCACCCTCGATCCGATTCCTTCTGAGTTCTTCGCAGTGCCTGCCAATCAAATGAAACCCAGTCAAAAGACCAACAGTGGTGACTGACACCTCAGCCATTTCAATTTGTAGCGTCACCAAGCGTTTCGGCGACGTGACAGCTGTCAACGGACTCGATCTGAATGTTCCCCAAGGCAGCCTCATCGGCTTCCTTGGACCAAATGGTGCTGGCAAGAGCACGACCATTCGAATGATCATGTCGATCATCTACCCAGACCAAGGTGATATCAAAGTGCTCGGGCGATCAGCGCTCGATGCCAAGGACCGCATCGGGTACCTACCCGAAGAACGTGGGCTGTATCGACGCATGAAGGTCAAGGAGTTTCTCCGGTACATCGGTCGACTCAAGGGGATGGATCGAGCCGCGGCCGACCAGTCCGCCAAGTCGTGGCTGGAAGATCTGGAACTTCCCGAAGCGTTGACCCGTAGATGCGAAGAACTCTCCAAGGGACAGCAGCAAAAGGTGCAATTCGTGGCCACCGTGCTTCATGATCCCGAATTGATCGTGCTAGACGAACCATTCTCAGGACTCGATCCCGTCAACGGCGCACTGCTTGCGAAAGTCATCAGTAAATTGCATAGCGAAGGCCGAACCATCGTCTTCTCCACACACGTCCTACACCAAGCCGAACAACTCTGCGATCGAATCTTCTTAATCGATCACGGCATCAAACTACTCGATGACAGAATCGACCTCATTCGAGATCGTTTCCGACAACGCATCGTCATAGTTGATCTTGCCAACACGGCCACACTTGAGCCGATCGCTGGGACGCGTGCTGTTACGACCGATGACACTGGACGCCGAATCGAACTCCATGTGGATGAGACTGTTGACCAACATGACATCATGAGGCGCGTGCTGGAGTCGACCGATGTTCGAGGTGTCGCGTTACGAGAACCGATGCTCGAAGACATCTTCAGCCAACTCGTTGGTGCCGAGGCCATTGCATGAGCAAGGTACTCACCATCGCCATACGTGAGTTCCGCCACACGGTCCTCACCAAAGCCTTCTTCATCGGCTCGGTCGTCGTACCGGTCGTCTTGATTCTGATCTCAATGGGCGCCGAGATGTTTCTCAAACCTACGATTCCGCCGATGGTCGGCCCTGTCGCGGTCATCGGCGGTGACCAGACCATGGTCAAGGCCGTCGCCGCTTCGTTGGCGCCACCTGCCCGCACAGACAACAAACTCGCCGCGGCCATCAAGGCAGAAGGCCTCAGCGACGATGTGCTCAAGGAAGTCGCGACCATCGCAGTTGACCAACAATCCAACAAGGACCGACCTGATACCACTGAGGTCACGGTACAAGCCGCAACCGAAGATCAACTCGATGACATCAAAAAAGGCATCCGCCAAGGTACTTGGGTTGCTGCGATGTCACTGAAAAAAGGCACCCTGGACGCAGACGCACCACGTGGGGGCAGCGTGGAACTCTGGATCGCCCCCGAAGCACCGCCAAGTCATGTCGACTTGCTGAACAAAGCCATTCGACAAGGTGTCGTCGATACGCGACTCATGCATATGGGCATGTCGCCCGAAGTCATTCGCGCCGCCATTGATCGTCCGTCTGTCTCGACGACTCGCATTGGGAGCGAGGGTGGCGAACGATCCGAGTCAGACATCACACGCTACGTCGTCCCCATCGGATTCATGGTGCTGATCTGGTTGGTGACGTTCACGGGCGGCAACTACCTGCTCATGAGTACGATCGAAGAGAAATCCACTCGGGTTATGGAAGTGCTCCTGAGCGCAACGAGCCCGACTCAACTCCTGACAGGAAAAATCCTCGGCTTCGCCGCGGTGTCGGGCGTCATGATGAGCATGTACTTAGTCGTCGTGGCCATCATCATGATGCTGTTCGCCGCGATCGATCTGGTGAGCGTGGGCGATCTGGTCATCGCGGTGGCCTTCTTTGCGGTCGCCTATCTCATGATCGCAGCCATCATGGCTGGCATCGGCAGCGCTGTAAGCGACATCACCGAAGCCCAATCGCTCATGGGACCGGCCATGTTGATCTTGATTCTTCCCATGCTGCTCATGACCATCGTCACCGAAGATCCAAACAGCACCGTGGCGGTCGTGGCGAGTTTGATTCCGCCAATCTCCCCCTTCATCATGGTGCTGCGTGTCGCCGCCGCACCGGAACCACTGCCGATTTGGGAAGTCGTCGGACTGCTGATGTGGTCCGGAATCTGCGCCGCAGCCATGATCTGGGCGGCCGGACGCATCTTCCGAGTCGGCGTGTTAATGCAAGGCAAGCCACCAACGCCGCTGGAATTGGTGCGGTGGATCAAGTACCGCTGAGACGACCTCGCACACGCCACCCGGCCATCGCCGCAATGGCTGGCAGGTTGATCAGCAGGTACATGGTCGCACCGCCCAACAGCAGAATTTGAAAACCCCCTGCGACGCCTGACGACTCACGCCAAGCCAAAACCAGTCCGCCCATCACAGCACCGGTGAGATACCCCGCAGCGCCTGCGGCTTGCACTCCACCCATATCGACCGAGCCACCACTTCGACGAGCCGCCAGCACGTACATCGAAGGTGATAGCCCTGCGCCAAACATAGCCATGACACCTAGGCACACCAGCACAATCCACAGCGGTACCCAAGGTGCTGCGGCAATCGCGGCAAAGCCCAAGGCGTACCCAAAGACGGCCCCAATACGAATAGGGAGCGGCCCAATTCGGTCGATGAGGATGCCCGCCGGCCATGAGCCCATCGCGATGATCAGTAGCGCTCCTGCCATGGCATACCCAACGATCTGCTCGCCAATATCTGCGTCGGTGATCAGAAAGAGTGTCACGGGCACCGCGACAATGGCGCCGATGGCCCTGTCTGCAAATCCAAATGCCAGCGCTGGCCAGTAGCGAACAGATCGTGTGCGGGGTTTCCGCTGGGTTGCTTCGCCCTTGAGCAATCCGCCCGTTCCGCCCGCGGCCACAGCAAGCAGCACCGAGAAAGCGGCGCCAACCAGAAAGATCTGCCCACCGAGTTCTTTCGCCAGCATGCCGCCAAACCCAAAGCCCACAGCCAAGCCCACCATGATCGCCATCGATGCGGGGCCGAACCGATGCCCCGATCGGTCGGGATCTCCTCGTTCAAGAAGCCCCAGCAGCACCGCCAGGGTCACCATATCCATTCCGCCAGCAATCACTCGCAGCACCATGGCGGTGCCCAAATCAATGGATGCGGACATCACGGCCAGCACAACGGCATTGAATATTGAAGCCCAGGCGATGGTCCAACCCGGCGAAAAACGACGGTCCAATACTCGCAGCATGGGCAGCACCAATACCGCCCCCAACAACGATGCGGCTGCAAACCAGGTCGCCATCGACATGGACACATGCCATCTATCTACAACGGCAGATTTGAGCGCGATAGGGACGATCGCGTCTGGCATGGTGGCCAGAGCGATGAGCAGCGACAGTGCAAGGGTTCGCTTGCCAGAAGCGGTCATCCGTGGCCGGACGGACACATACCACTTGGAGTTGCAGATGCGTTTCGAATCAACTCGCCGGTGGTGGGGTCAAGGTCTTCAAGCAATCCCGCAAGCACATCGGTCAACTTATTGAGGAGACCCGACGCAGCGGCAACTACTCGATCATGCTGGTCATCAGTCGTAAGCGCTGCTTCCATTCGTTCCTTGAACGCCTTGAAGTCCGGCATTGGAGACTTGCCCGATGCCCAGAAGTAGGACAACGCTTCTGGGCCACAGTTGTAGGCTTTGTCCAAGCAGTCACGCAAGATGGTGCCGCCGAGTTTGGAACCCTCAAGCACATAGAGGCAGCCGAGAAGCGCCTCTGGGTCGGACTCCGAAAGAGACGCAATCCACGCGACGGTATCTATGGCTGCAACAGCTGCGGACGCCGGAAGATCCACCTCTCCATGGCACGCCAGGTCGTGGCGCAGATGACTGGTGCGAGCCATCCCTTCGACCCACACAGCCTTGCATGCAGCTGAATTGGATGTTCCAACAGCATCCTCCAGCACACAATGCACTGCAAGCCAGCATGCCATCTGCCCGGCAAAGCGGCCCTGTGGAAGACGCCCCTGGAGCATCAACTCACTGAATGGCACCGACTCGATTCGATCATGGGCCTCACGGGTTTCTGTACGCAGTCGGAGCATCACGCTATTGTGCGTGTCAGTTTCGCTGGGCATGGTGTGCCTCCGTGAGGCCACAGCGGCCTCGGACTTCCTCACTCAATTGAGAATCGTAAGAATACCATGTCACAGAAGGTCATTTCAACACCCAAAGAAGCGCTTGACGGACTCGTCTATAACGACATGACTGTCGCCGTTGGAGGCTTTGGCCTCTGCGGTATTCCTGAACAACTCATCATCGCCTTGCGGGATTCAGGAGTGACGGGGCTGACCGCCGTTTCCAATAACGCCGGCGTTGATGATTGGGGGCTCGGGCTACTCCTGCAATCACGGCAGATCAAGAAGATGGTCAGTTCCTACGTAGGTGAGAATGCTGAGTTTGCCAGGCAGTTTCTCGCCAAAGAGTTGGAAATCGAATTCACCCCCCAGGGCACCTTGGCCGAGCGGATGCGAGCCGGCGGCGCGGGCATACCCGGCTTCTACACCCGTACCGGCGTGGGAACCGTCGTGGCCCAAGGCAAGGAACACCGTGCCTTTGATGGCCATGAGTACATCCTCGAGCGAGGTATTCGCGCCGATCTCGCCTTGGTCAAGGCCTGGAAAGCAGACGAGTCAGGCAACCTCATTTATCGCATGACCGCCCGGAACTTCAATCCAGCCGTGGCCGTCTGTGGTGAGGTCACCGTGGCGGAGGTAGAAGAAATCGTGCCCACGGGCAATTTTGACCCTGACTGCATCCACACACCGGGCATTTACATCGATCGAATCGTCCAGACCACCTCCGAGAAGCGGATCGAGCAACGGACCGTGTCCTCCCCAGCAACTTCCTGAGCACATCAGGCCCGGAAAATCGGTCCAAAGAGTCCCCACGCAGTAGAATCGCCGGTGATTCCACCTCAGGATTCGTCCGATTGGGTGGCATTATCCGCGCCCCGCCACCGTTGGATGCTTAGATCCAAACGATTTGGATGCCCCAGAGGAGCCCCACCAAAATGACTCGCCTGCAATCAATGCTCATGTCCGCCACGGCCGCCTTGGCAGTCTGGATGGCCCCCATAGCGATGGGGCAGGGCATCACCAGCCTGCCGTCCATAATGAAACCCGAGTATTTCAGCCGTGATCTGTTGCTCTTTATCGAAGGACTCGACTTGACCGATGAGCAGCAGGTCATTTCTGAAATCATCTTCGAAGACTATGAACGCGACTTCAATACTGGCCTGAAGGACATGGAGGCCTCCGTCGAGTTGGTCGCTGAAACCATTGACACGGCCAATAGCGATCAGGACACAATCGTCGAAGCGGTGCTTGCGCCGATTCAGGAATGGTCCATCAAGCGAGATGTGCTTGGACGCGAACTGGTCGAGAACATCAAGGTGATTCTCGATCCCGACCAACAAAGAGCATGGACCGCGTTTTACCGCCGATTGCAACGCGAGAAACTGCTCCCGCAGGGAATTCTCTCAGGTGAAAGTACCAACTTGCAGCATGTATTGCGGGATATGTCGCTCGAACCAACACCGGGGAGCGAACTTGAAGTGGGGATGATGGAGTGGGAAGTAGAACTTGATCAACGGCTGACCGAACGGTTTGAAGCATTCGCGGGAGGATTCGACCTCATTGAGAAGATTAAGAACCAATCCGGTGGCTTGGGTAATATCCAAAATGAACAACGTCAACTCAAGAGCCGGGTCGCCGTTCGAGATGCCATCGACATCTCGATTGAACGGATCGCCCCACTCATGGGCGAACAGGCCGGCTCCTTCCGCAAGGAAGCACTCAAGCGAGGCTACGGACGCATCTATCGCAGAACACCCGTTGAGCGTTTGTTCGACGCGGCCATCAAGACCGAGTGTGTCACCAACGATCCACAACTCGCATCCTCGGTCCAAGAGATTCGGGCCGACTACCTCGACGAACTGGCTGCACAAAACGCCAAACTGCTTGCAACGACCCGTGAGTGGGAGCCCGATCGAGAGGCCAACCGCATCGAAAATAAGGTCCGTCGCATCAATGGCGATCCGCTCGTACGCCTAGACGATCCAACCCGCCCGATGTATCAAACACGCAGCGAAATGGGACGAAAACATGCGGACATGCTTCGCGACCTGCTCGGGCAGGAGTGCTTTGGAACCATTGATGGTGCCGCCCGATTCATGCCCCGACCGACTGCCCCACGAACCGACCCCAATGCGAACGGTGGTGTTGGTGGCATCCGCTCTAGCGGCACTTCCTCGCAACCCGACAAGCGAATCAAGGACAAACGACAGGGCCCAGCCCGCCCATCAGGTCTGGGCGCCCCTGGCGGCCGCCCTGGACCAGGCGCTGGCCAAGGCAAGGACGACTGACCGATGGATCGAGATGACGCCCACGTGCAGTTCGATGATTCCGATGAGCTACGGGAAGCCACGCTTTCGGCCTCGCGTACCCTCGACGAGGAAGCCGCCGCCATTCGGGAGCGGGCTGGCCTGCTTGGTTTGACGTGGCACGAACAGCCAGTAGAAGTCGATCCTTCGGCCGTATCGCTACTCGAACCAGATATTGCGGTTCGACTACGAGTCGTTCCCATCGCACTGCGAGACCAACGCTTGGTCGTGGCAATGTTCGACCCCCTCGATGCGACCGCCGCTGATGAAGTGGCCGTCCGGGTTGGTCGTCCGGTCGATCGCGAAGGCATGGATCCGGGACTGTTCGCCGAATTGCTCCGCACGCACTATGGCACGACCGCCTCGAAGATGGCCGACCTGCTTGGCGGTGACGGCGAAGATGAGGAAGAGTCACTCGATCACAACCTCGACGCATTCGAGACCGACGACATTCACCGAATGGCCGAGGAGCCAACACTGGTCAACCTCGTCAACCTCGTGCTCATCGAGGCCATTCAGTCACGCACGAGCGATGTGCACATCGAGCCATTTGAAAACGAACTGACCGTGCGCTACCGCATTGATGGTGTTCTGCACAAGCAACCTCCCCCACCCAAACATCTGCAGCCGGCACTAATCGGCCGGATCAAAATCATGTCGGGCATGAATATCGCCGAGCGATACGTGCCTCAGGATGGAAAAATCTCGCTGCGATACGAAGGTCGCAAGATTGACATTCGTGTATCCACCGTCCCGACGCTCTACGGCGAGTCGGTTGTCATGCGTATTCTGGACAAGAGCCAACTGCGACTTGACTTCGATGCACTTGGCATGGACGTGCAAACCCAAGTTGCGATGGACCGCCTACTTGGAAAGCCCCACGGGATTGTGCTCAATACCGGACCGACTGGTTCGGGCAAGACTACTACGCTGTACGCATCACTCACACGTATCTTCGACCCAAGCAAGAAGATCATCACGATTGAAGATCCGGTCGAGTACGAACTTCCGGGCATCAATCAAATTCCGGTCAACCCCAAGCGAGGGCTCACCTTCGCCAGTGGATTGCGCTCAATTCTGCGGCAGGACCCCGACATCGTGCTTGTGGGCGAGATCCGTGACGGCGAAACCGCAGACATCGCCATTCGCTCGGCGTTGACTGGTCACCTCATCTTGTCGACCTTGCACACCAATGACGCGATCAGTTCGATCGGACGATTGGTGGACATGGGCGCCGAACCATTCTTAGTAGCCTCGGTGCTCGAAGGTCTGCTTGCACAACGACTGGGGCGTCGAGTGTGCGAACACTGCCGCACGCAGATCCCAATGCCAGAGGATATCGCTGCACGCATCCGTCCGGCTGAACGGGAAGCCTTCGGTGGCCTCGTCTGGGAGGGTGCCGGGTGTGACAAGTGCAGCCAGAGTGGATTCCGAGGACGAATTGCATTCCACGAGTTACTCGTCATGAACACCGAATTGCGACAGGGCATCAGCGAGGGACGTTCGGTCAATGAACTGTCTGAACTGTTGCCTGACACCTTCCGCACAATGCGACAAGCTGGTATTCAGCGTGCCATTGAGGGCATTACCACCGTTCCTGAGGTGCTTCGAGCCACGCAGGATGCCGAAGAGGGCTTTGAATAGGCGATGCCACGCTTTGATTATCAGGCTGTTTCCAATGCGGGCAAACAACGCCGAGGGACCATCGACGCAGCCAATCGCGCCGATGCTATGCAGCAACTGTTGACACGAGGCGAAACAGCCACATCGCTGATGCTCGCCAGCGGAGCCGCGACTCCTGCCAATTCTGGTGGCGTAGCAACCAGACGCAAGAAACAACGACAGACACGGCCTACGATGCGACGGGTCGAAATGACAACGCTTATTCGTGAGTTGGCTACCGCGCTGGAGGCCGGGCTCCCGCTGGTGCAGGCGCTCCACACGATTCGCCGCCAAGCCACTGGCAAGGGTGCTCCAGCAGTGCTTGATCACCTCATTGAGCGAGTCGAAGCGGGTGAACAACTGCACAAGGCCGCAGCAGAGTACGGAGCACCCTTTGACGACCTCATCATCGGCATGCTTCGGGCTGCAGATGCATCGGGACAAACCAGCGTCATACTGCACCAACTGGCAGAACTGCTCGATCGCAGCCTCGAGTTGAGGCGGGAAATCATCGGGGCCGCCTTTTACCCGATGATCGTCCTTGTGCTGATCATCCTGAGCGCCACGGTGCTTGTCACGGTGCTTATTCCCAGCTTGCTCGAACCCTTACAAGCAGCTGGCGTAACGGAACTTCCAATGCCTACGGAAATTCTGCTTGGCATCGCTGATCTGATCAAGAACTGGTGGCTCTTGGTCATCATCGCCATCGTGGCAGGTATTGCTGGCTGGCGGTTCTGGGTAGCGGCCCCGGAAAACCGATTCAAGTGGGACCTGATGAAACTTCGACTTCCACTGGCAGGCAAACTCAATCGGGACGTGGCGGTAGCCCGATTCACCCGCACGATGGGAACATTGGCTGCCGCGGGTCTTCCTCTGTTGGACTGTCTTCACATCACCCGCGACACCTTGGCCAACGCCGCGATGATGTCTGCCATCGATGAAGTCCAAGCCCAAGTGACGCAGGGTAAACCGCTGGCCGAACCATTGGAACGATCCGGGCTCTTTCCGCCGCTGCTTATCCAAGTCGTCAATCTAGGTGAGCGATCGGGCCGACTCGAAGAAATGCTTGGCCATGCCGCAACGGCTTTTGACCGTCAAGTCAATGCCAGCATCAAGATATTCACAAAGGCCTTTCCCCCGCTTCTCATCGTCATCATGGCAGCCTTGGGCGGTTTCGTCATGGTGGCCATTCTGTTACCACTACTGGACTTGCAAAAGATTGCTGGATAACCCTCCAGCCTCTTCAGGAGTTTCTCATGCATACCTCACAACGCCGCGGCATCCGACACGCTCGACGCGCCTTCACATTGGTCGAAGTCATCGTCATGGTGACCGTCATTGCGCTACTCATGGCCGTCTTGATCACTCGTACGAGCGGCCTGTTTGGACGTGGCCAAGCCCAAATCGCAAAGACCCAAGCCGCCAAAATCAGTCAGGCGATGACGCTCTATCTCATCGATGTCGGCCAACCCCTTCCCGAGCAGGGCTTTGATTTGGGTGTCCTGACGCTTCGGCCCGACGCCGGCGGTGGGCCGCAAGGCCCCTATCTCCCCAAGAAATCGGATGTCCTCGACCCATGGAAGCAGCCCTTCTTTGTAGAGGTTCCAGGTATTGTCAATGCCGACTTTGACATCGTGTCGTTCGGAGCAGACAAAGCGCTGGGCGGAGAAGGCATCGACGCCGACATCACGCAGTAGATCATGCAGGCCCGTCGAGCATTCACTCTGATTGAAGTCATTCTCGTCACCGTCATGATGGCGATGCTGGCCGTGGCAGTCCTCATGCGTTTTTCGGGAACCGAAGGCAGACGTTTCGAAGTGGCAATCGAACAAGTCGGTGACCTCATGTTGATGTTTGCAGTACGAAGCGAGTTCGCCGAAGAACCCGTGGGCATCGCAAGTGATCCGTCCCGCAACAGCCTCCGTCTGATGCTTCGCCGCAGACCCGATGAATTGTCAGATGCACAGTGGGTGCCCGATCTCTCGGTCAAGGAAATCCGGTTGCCCGACAGCGTCAACGTGACCAATATGGAGTTCATGCTTGATGGTGATCATGTCGATCCCGTCCAAGCTCCCCTGACGGGTATTCCCGGCCAACCTCGACCATTGATGCAAGTCACAGTACGAAGCGAGGATGTTCGATTCCCTCAGGAAGTGGTACTGACACTATCGCCCACCGCGTGGCGTCCAACTCTCAGTGGGGGTACTGGTGGGTTGCAGACCAATGACTTCCTCCGCACGACGGAAGACCTCGATAACACTGGCCGCTGGCAAGAGGACTGGTGAAAACCATGCGCACCCAATGTAGCCGACGAGGCGTGGCGCTCTTGGACGTCATGTTGGCAGCGCTGATGCTGGCGATTGGCCTCTCTGTCACCATGTCATTGACAAGCCAAAGCTTGCTTGCAGAGCAGTCTGGTGAACGGCGACTCGTTGCCTCTTGGCTGGCCGACGAAACGATCGCGATGGTGCTGGCGCGCGGCCCCCGCCTATACCAACTGTCTGAACCGACTGAAGGTCAGTACGAAGCGCCCTTCGATCGATACGACTGGGCGCTTGACATTCACAAGGCCAACGAGTGGGAAGCGTGGACGGTCAAGGCCATTGTGTCATGGGAAGATCGTCGTGGCATAAACAGCATTGAAGTCGCCACCCTCATCGCCCCTCGCCACGGAAACGAGGATGATCCGCTTGACTGGCGACCATTGGAAGAACTCGACCGCGAGGGTCGGACGTGGGGCGAGGACGAAACGGACTTGGGCGGAGATCTGGTTGAATGAACTTCTGGCGAACGACACACAGTCCGACACGCCGTGGCTTCACGATGGTCGAGTTGATTCTCGCATCGGTCCTCATGGCGCTACTTCTCATGGCCATGGGCTTAGCGATGCAGCAGATTGTCAAGAGTCGCAACTCCGTACGCGGTCGCATCGAAGCACATCTCCGTGCCGATGCCGCCTTGAGTTTGGTACGCCGAGATCTCGCGTCCGTGTTGCGCCGATCGGACCTCTATTTTACCCGAGTACTGCTTGAAGACCGCATGACCACTCTGGATGGCGTAGAAGTTGATCGCGATGACATCCTCATCTTCAACAACCGCCTGCAAGCCACCCGCGACATCGAGTACAACGGCGACGGGCTGGAGTTCGAAACTCAGTACCGGGTCGAAGACGATGATCTTGGATCTGTCCTCCTGCAACGACGCGACGCAATGCCAGACGCCTATCCTCGGGGCGGCGGACTTGTCACACCAGCGGCCGAAGGCATCATCGGACTGTCCATCGAAGCATGGGACGGCCGCACTTGGCACGCAGAGTGGGACAGTGACCGCGATGGACTTCCATGGGCCTTTCGCATTACGGTCGAGGCAACCGGCGCGCCTCCAGGCGAGTCAACGGCTGACCATCCATCGGCCGTGCTTCGAACTGTGGTGCCACTGGACCGAAGCACCATGCCCTTGGATGTGGCCGATTCGAAACTGGCTTGGGAGATCATGGAGCGATTCGGGCTTGATTCTGACATGGAAGAAGATGTGATTGAAGCGGTGGCTGCGGCCAGTCCCCCGCCGATCGATCGCGGATCAACTGCTTCGGGCTTGATTGATCCAGGTGACGGCACCTCAACAACTGGCGGCGGCAGTGGCGTAGTCCTTGATACGCCCGCTGGTCAAGTCATCATCAGCAACGACGGAAGCAGCGCCACTTTACAGGGCGCTGGAAGTGGAGGAAGTCCCCGATGACTCGCCGACGCGGAACTGCCATTGTTGCGGTCCTTTGGGGGCTGGTCATCACTGCATTGCTTGTGTCAACCATGCAGGTGTGGACCATGCGTATGGCCATGCTCGGACGTGACACGCACGAACGCATTCGCGCACGCTGGGCAGCCCGCGCCGGAGCTGAATCGACCATCGCCAGGCTCGCCTACCACACTGCCAATCCTGTTCCGGGCGACGCGCACGCCTTATCAACCGACCTAGAAGCGGTGCACTTTGGTGAAATTGATGGCGGCAGTTGGATCATCCAACATCATGCTGGCGAGGCGACTCGACCCTTCGCAGGACCAATGGATGAGCACTCCAAACTCAACGTCAATGGCCCGAACCGTGGCTACATCGACATCATGTTTGGCCCACTGGCGTGGGGTGTCTTTGCAGCGATTGAAGACTGGATCGATGAGGACGACGAGCCCAGTGAATTTGGCGTGGAGCGTGAGTACTATCTGTCGCTCGACTCTCGCTATGAACCCCGCAATGGTCCAATGCAGAGCGTGGCCGAACTTGAACTGGTCGCAGGCATCGAACCGGACGATATCCGAGGCGAAGACTTCAATCTCAATGCCCGGCTCGACCCCGAGGAAGATGACGGCGACGAAATCCTGCCATGGGATGACCAATCCGGAAGCTTGGACGCGGGATGGTCAGGGCGTCTGACCGTTCGGTCCCAAGCAGGTGGAGCAACGCTTAGCGGGCAGCCCCGCATCTGGCTCATGGCCACCGATCAGGCCGAACTCATTGAGCGTTTTGACCACTTTGGCCTGACGCTTCCCGAAGAAAAAGCCACATGGCTGGTCGGCCAAGGGGCCTCGACGGACTTCGACCCCCTGAGTCTGGTCACCGCCCTTGAGGAAGCAACGACTACCGGCGGCCAAAGCGAGGGGGACGGAGAGGCCAATCTGACGTTTACGCCCGACGAAGTGGCCATTATTCTCTCTGAGACCTCCATGAAACCCGCTCACCGCCCTGACTGGGGTCGGATGAACCTCAACACGATCCCCGCGGACACGCTATATGACATGTTTGAGGGCCAGGAACGGATGGTAGACAGCCTGTTGGCCCTCAGAGCCGGCCGTGCAACTGGCCTAGTCAGCCCAGTTGACCTGTGGGACCTTCCCGGGATGGATTCCTCCCGCATGGACCAACTGCTGCCCATGTTTGGGACCCACAGCAACGTCTTCACGATCTCCAGTCGAGGAGAGAGTGCGGCAACCGGCGAGATGGCTGAAATCAACCTCGTAGTTGATCGTTCAACCCTGCCGATCAGGATTCTCGAATACCGAGAGAACTGACCCGGTTGGTGAGGTGACGAGGAAGGACGGTCCTTCCCGGTACGTGCCAAAAAGCCCGTTTCGGATATCCTCCAGCACCAATGAGTAGGCTCAGCTCCGACCCCAGCACCACGCCCGGCGACGCCCTCACCATCATGCATTGGGTGGGTGATGTGTGGTGCTGTTTGACCTACCGGCCCACTGGCCACGGCATCGAGGTAATCTCGACTGAGACACTCAGCGACGAGGCTGCAGACCGCTACTGCCAGACTGCCCAAACTAGCCTCATTCGAGTTGTGCTCCCCGCTGCAGCAGTTTTGGTTCGATCTGTTTCGCTTGGTCACGGGGATCTGTCCACCCTTGAGCACCAACTTGCACAAGCTAGCGAGGATGCCTTCGGGCAATCCGTTTCGCCGCACCGCACCGCCGTGGCCATGCAGCCGGCAACCCCGGACGATCATCAGCGGTTTGGAATCGCCTTGGCCTGGCCGCCGGAACGATCCATCAAGCTTCCCACAACCGACAGTCAACAACTGCTTGCGGTACCGGATATCGTTGGATTGTTAGCGGCCATGAGTACGGCGCGACCCGACCTCCCACTGCTCTGGCACGATTCAACCGATGGAAGCACCGCCATGGTGCTCGCGGGCATGGGTCGCGTTTCGGCTCGCTCGACGCAACTGGAAAGCGGTGACGACGCAAACATTCGACGATTTGTCCTTGAGTCAGCACTTCAAGCCGGATGGTCAGCTGATGAAGCACGATCGCTGGGCGAGCAACTACCTGCCTCGACGCACCAGACGCCACAACTCATGCTTCCAGACTCCGTGTCTGAACAGATGCGTGGTCGCTGTATGAATGCCGGTGATTTGGACCTCAACACCTTTGGTGTCGCTCTGGGCTGTGCACTCGCATCCACCAGTGATCTGGCAACACTCACCGCGCTTCGACCAACACTCCCGGAAGTCACGCCTAGCCGCAGCGAGGTGGTCATCCAACACATGTCTCGGCGTCGTACCGCGATGCAACTTGTCATCGCGTTGGTGCTGCTCATCGTGCTGGGCCCAATCATCATCAACGGCCTACAACTGGCCATCCTGAGCATGGGAGTCGGCGACCTCGAGCCAGTGGTCGACCAAGCCGCTGAGGTTGAGCAGCGTCAGCGACTGTACGCACAATTGACCTCGAGTTCCCTTCCAATCACAAAACTGCTCGCCGACATCGGAGCCGCCACCCCCATCGGCGTCACACTTGACAATATTCGATTGTCCACCGGTGAACCGGCCCGGCTCAGAGGCGCGGCAACGGCCTACAACAACAAATCGGCTGCAGACCTAATCGCCGACATGAAAGACCACCTGCAACTTGCGGGAATCTTCAGCGAAGTCACGGTCGAATGGGGGGAGAGATCAAATCTTGGTGAGCGAGAATTCACCATGACAGCAGCCATCAAGAGTGCGACCTACCGACCGAGATATGCCAAGGAACAGGACTTCGGGGCTTGGACACTGCAGCAACGCAAGCACAAGTTACCCACGACCGCTGAGGGGGGGCCCAGCCCACGACCGAGCCTTGCCTCCAAATGGGTCCCGCAACAGCCCGGTGAATCCAGTTCCGCAACACCGGCAACCTCCACACCAACCTCCTCTCCGGGAACTGCAGTGGCAGGAACCACAACGCCAGACGTTCCACATCGCCCATCTGATCACGCTTCCAAACCGGCGGCACCACTCGCTGGCACGACAACGCCACCCACTATCGCCACAGGTGGCAGCAACGGTTCGGGACCAAGCAGCGGTGTCAGCGTCTTCAGTGGCGGCTCAAGCCTCGGCGGCGGCTCGTCGGCCAGCGACACCGGCTCCCTGAGCGTGAGTGATACCAGCGTCCTCTCGGGCGACCTGTCAGCAGGCGACATGGGTGCCATCCCGGAAATTCTCACCGACGAGCAAATTGCCACGCTCACGAAGGCCGAAACCAAGGCAAAGATCAACGACGTCTCGGCCGCTCGAAGCCGCCCCCTCGATGAGGCCACGGACGCGGCACTCAAGGACTACTTCTCTAGGTTGTTCAAACATCTGCGTTCGATCCCACGGGAGGACGCTCCATGAGCACAGACACCTTGACCGATCGCATCCGCGAGGAGTTCCTCAAGATGTCTCGCTCCATCCGCATGGTCGCGGTGGTGGGCGTAGCAGTTCTGCTGTTCCTCTTGTGGTCAGCCACGATCAGTCCACTCGCTGCCTATTGGGGTGATCAGTCAGACATGATCGTCGCGCAAGTCGAACGCATCGAAGATGCCACGGCGGCCGCCTCGGCGCAGCGAGCAGCAGTGATTGCCTTCGGGCCAATGGCCTCTCCCGAGCGACGTGCTAGCGAATCACAGGCCATGCTTGAAGCCATCACCCAAGTGATGTCCGACAGCGGCATACGAAAGTACGAACTCACGGAGAGCCCAAGTGCTGTCAAAGTAGGAGGCACTGCCCTGCCAGGCATCGAGCGTATCAAGGCAACGGTATCGTTCTCTGCGGACGACGAGATTGCCTACGAAGCCATCGGGGCACTTGAAAACACGCCCTTGCTGGAGGGCATCACCTCCGCCCGCATCAAGCGGGGCAAGGCAGGTGGCCGATCACTTGATCTCGTGCTCGACCTTGAAGCTTGGATCAACGAGAGGTCACGCCGATGATCGATCGCGATCAAATGCAAGGACCTCTTGGTGTGAGTTTGGGGGCAACCGCCGGCCTGCTCATCATCTCGCTGTGGCTGCTGCTTCCCGCCTTAGCGTCACTCACGGCATTTGGCGGAGGCGGGGCCTTGGATGACTCCGCATACGACCGACTGGTCGCAACTCACGATACCTCCCATCGGACGGACTTGGATCGCATTCATGGGCGGTCATTCTTCTTCGAACCTCCAGCACCGCCACGACCCAAACCACCAGAACCCACGGGGGCGTGCTGCATTGGTGAGGAATGCCGCATTCTCAAACGCGATGCCTGCCGAGATCAGGGTGGGCAATTCAAAGGCAAGGACACCGAGTGTTCGGCTGATACGTGCAAACCACGCGATCCCGTGATCGAATCGCCTCCACCAGACCCACGGCCTCGTCGATACGGTGGTCCGGATCTGGTGGCCATCTATGGCAGCGACGTCATCTTCCGTACTGATGATGGACTGATGGTCATTCCCGTCGGCCATGAAATGGATGAGATTGAAGTTGTGTCAGTCAAGGCACCACGCCATGCAGAAGTCATGTGGCGAGGCGGTGGCCCATTTGAAGTGGAACTCTTTGAAGCCCCTGGCGAGGTCTATGCACAAAGCGGCCTCGGGGACGTCTTCACCCTGCCCGCCACCTCGCCGATTCAATCGGCCCAGGAAGATCGGCCTTCTGAAGGTCCCAAGCAATGACTTTAAAATTCACACCCATCACTACGGAATACACCGGGGCGACCCGCGTTGTGCGCACTCCCGTTTCGAGAGGAATGCCCGTGTCCTGCACCTCCATCCCTGCACCAAAGTGCCTGCTGCTCTTGATGTCAATGCTATTGGCCACTTCGCCCGCTTTAGGACAGCAAGGTCGCCCAGAACCTGCCGCGCCGCCGGAACCAGAGCCCATTCCTGAAGTGGTTGAAGAGATCGAAGAGGTTGCTGAGCCTACCCCCGAAGATGAGACGATTGCCCAGGAGGCTGCCAGTACGGACGAAGTCCCCGCCGAAGCGCCGATCGATCCGATCGTCGAAGACGCGCCAACGCAAGTACCGCCAACTCGATGGACCACTGACGGCATTCGAGATGACCGCCGCGCCGTCAAAGATGAGCCCGTAGTACTGGCGTTCAAAGACGTCAAACTCAATGAACTCATCGAGCTCATCGCACTGGAAACTGGCAAAATCGTCATGCCTATCGGGAAAGACACCTCAACGTCCCGCAAGGAATTCACGATCGTCGCCGATCAACCGATGCCACGGCAAGAAGCACTCGACTTCATTCTGACCTACCTGCGAATCAATGACATTGGCATCATCGAACGGGAGCACGTGATCTTCATCGGCCCGCTTGATGAAATGGCCACCCAACTTGGTGAGATTGAAGTCGTACCCGCTGGTGTATCACTCGCTGATCGACAAGAACGCGGCGTACTCATCTTCAAGATCTTCCAGATCGAGCAGGCTGATGCCGGTCAGATCAAGGATGATATCGCGGAGTTCTTTCCCGACCAGTGGGCCAAGATGCGAGAAGACGACCTCTCCAATCAGCTCATGGTCCTTGGCGATATTGGGCTGTGCCAGCAAATTGAAGCCATCATCGCAGATCTTGACCGGAAGTGGCTTCAGCCAGAAATCGCCACATTCCGACTCAAATACGCAGACGCACGGGAAATCGAAGCCAACATTCTCGACCTGTTTGAACAGTCTACCTCTGGCAGCAGCGCCAACCGAACCTCGAGCCAAAACCGTGGACGCACGAACCAGCGTGGTGGTGGTGGTTCTTCCCCTGCGAATTCTGGCTCCTCGCAGGGGCCCACCGAAGCGGAACTCCGACTCACGGTCAACGAGCAGCAGAACACCGTGACGGTGCAAGGTGAGGCCGAGACCATCTCGCAAATCGGTGGCCTTATTGAAACTGAGTGGGACCTCCCACGGCCGGAAGGCACGTCACGACTCTTCACCCTGAAACACACCGACCCCATCAAGGTCAAGGATCTGCTCATCAGCGTGCTTGGCGCTGGGGGCAGTTCGTCATCGAGCAGCTCTTCATCTCGAACAAACAACCGAAGCGGTGGTCAATCGTCCCAGCGAACTGATGCCACTGTTGGCATTGCTGGTGTGTACCAAATCGAAGCATATCCCGATCGCAATGCCCTGCTGGTCTTGTCCAAGACCGTACAGAGTTTCGACTTCATCCAGAGCATCATCGAGCGGATCGACGAGCCCTCCAATGCAGGCCTGCCAGAAATCATTCCCCTCAAGTACGCCGACGCTGTCTCGCTTACCGAAGAACTCAACATTCTCCTGGCACGTGCTGGCAGTGGCCGAGCCTCCCTGCCCAGGCCCGATGCTGGCCTGTCAGCAGAGGGCTTTGGCGCCAGCGACGGTGGTGGCGTCAACATCACCGGCCCAGACAACAGTTCGACGAGTCAGGATCTCCAGTTCCCTTGGGGCAACAACAGCGACGCAGACTCGCAATCGCCCGAATCGGCCCTAATCGGCAAGGTTCGCATCGTCCCAATCGTGCGACAAAACGCGCTGGCGATTCTCGCACCTCCGGCCTACCAAGAACCGATGCGGAAACTCATCGAGGCCTTCGACCAACCCCGACGCCAAGTCATGCTCTCGGCGACCATCATTGAGGTGGATCTGGGCGATGCACTGAATCTGGGCATGAAGATCGGTAAGGACTTCAGCCCCAACCAAGGCGCCATCGTCGCTGGTCCAATGTCACTGGACATTGCGTCGCAAAGTCTGTCCGACTTGTTCAGTCCGCTGTTCGATGGCGGTGTTATATGGAACTTGGGCCCCTTTGACGTCAATCTCATCGTTGAAGCGCTCAACACCGTCACCAACACTCGGATTATTCAAGAACCCCGCGTGTTCACCGCCGACAACGAGGAAGCAGTGTTCTTCGCGGGCGAGGAATTCCCGGTCGCAACGGGCACGGTTGATGCGGCATCGGGCGGACTCAACACCAGCACGACCATTGAGTACAAGAACGTCGGTGTCTTCCTCAATGTTCGTCCCCGCATCACCGAAGAAGGTGCCGTCGATCTCTCGGTCAGCGTCGAAATCTCGAATGTCCAAGACCCCTCTTACAGTGTCGGAAACACAGAATCGGCCATCTTTGGCCGCAAACAAGTCACGACGCAAGCAGTCCTCCTCGATGGCCAAACGATTGTGCTTGGTGGGCTCCTCAAAGAAGCTGAGCTCATCACCCGAGACCGCATTCCGGGCTTGGCAGACATCCCACTCATTGGCCAATTCTTCGAATTCAGCGAAGAGCGCCTCGAGCGAACCGAGTTGCTGGTCTTCATCACGCCGACAGTCGTCCATCGACCTGTCGACAACTACACCAACTTCAATGTGCAGGACATCGAACGACTCGACGCCATCGCCAGACCGCTGGCAGAACAGCTCGCCGAGAGTCAAAAGGCCATCGATATGAATGTGCATCGTCGACTCACCAAAATGCCAGGTGGAATTTCGACGCCCAAAGGTCCCCCCAGCCACCGGGTCATTCTGCCCGATCGTGATCCGGTTCAATCTGAAATTGATCGATTCCAGCCAGAACTCATCGAGCTTCAGCCTCATGATCCGTCAACGGAATCCAAGTCGCCATGACCGGTCGCCCGATCCATCTTGCTGCCCAGCTGGCATTCGTCTCACTGTTGATGGTGGGATGCAGCAAAAGCACGTGGCCAAAGCGATCTCAATTGAGCACACAGCAGGTTAAGGACCTGAACGAGATGGCGGCCATAAACGAGCACGCCAAGCACATGGAATCGGTCAGTTTCCGTGGAGACATATGGGGCATCGGCGCCGTGGAATGGGATAGCAGCATCCTGCCTCTGATCAGTCCCGACGGGCGGTTCATCGCATCGAGCGTGGGTTCGCCACCGAGCAATGCCGTTCGGTTGGCCTTGCCTGGCGCCTCGATTCCAGCCGACACCTCTGTTCAAGTGTGGGAAATACTCCCTGGCTACGGTGGAATTCGCACCATCAAACGTCTCCCCGCACCGCTCCTACTGGGAGATAGCGCCGATGACGAAGGATTCATTGTTGAGTCTCCGCAACCCGATGGAGCAAGATGGATCGGCAAGGTCGACTGGCGATCTGGCGATCTTCGGTGGCTGGTCAAGGGCGATGACGTCAATGCACTGGCATCCTTGGGAACACAAGGACGGCTCGCCTGGTGCAGCCGTCCGGTCGCTGGTGGTTTATTCGACCTAACGGTTCGTTTTCCAGACGGCGCGCAGTTTCAGTTGCCCGCGGGCGACGTCGAATGGCTTCTTCCAGAGTGGAGCACCAGATCTCGCATGCTGTATGTATGGCGACTCAAGCCTAGTGGGCAGCTCTCTCTGGTCGCGCTAGACGGCGATTCCCCGCAAAGCATTGGAGGACAGGCCAAACAAATCAACATTATGGCGGGTGCCAATCGATTCGATCCGTTTCGCGCCACTGCCAATCGAAGCAGTGTGCACGGACTCGCTTCGCCCCGTGTCGAAGAACTCGTCTTCTATGACCCCGCCAATCACTGCATGGCCGTGTGGATGCCTTTGGGCATCAATTCCGACAGACCGGTCCTGCTCGCAGCCGACTCTATTGCCGCATCGCACGACCACACCGGTGACTTCCTGCTGACCATGCCTGAGGGCCTGCACTGGCAGGACACTTCAAACCTCCGGAACATCGTCCGCGTCAATCACCTCCCGGTATTCGCGCGGCGAACCACCGACCCAATGAGACCTTTCCTGTTGCTCGATCCCGGCCAGCACGTCGTTCGGCTCAGTGGCATGCGGCCAATGAACAGTTCTGTCGTCCAAGAGCCGGCCACAGAGTAAGCCACTGGCTTCAGGACTTATTCAGGACTTACTCGGGAGGCGATTCTTCCATGAGATAGGTCCGCGGCTTGTACAGGTACGCCACCGGTACGAAGACCACGGCCGTGCCAAGCATCAGCCACGTGAAGAACCAGAAGAAGGACGCGCCGGTGAGGCGAACTTGGCCACCGATCTCAGTATCGCGGCTGAGCACGATCTCGCCGGAACCGGTCGTTTCCGAATCAAGCCCCAATTCAGCACGGCGTAGTGCGAGCCATGTCCCCTCCTCTTCTGGAGTTGGTGGTTCTACGATGGTTCCATTGAGCACGATGGCACTTGGAGTCAGCAGATCACCGTCAGGGCCGAGGCTACCCACGGTGAACTCCTGCCGGTTTTTCAATCTGTAGACGAGGGACTGACCCCATGGGTCCATGTCTTCCTTGACCAGTTCCGCGCCCTGTTCGTTTGATGGGAGGTGGCCGTTCTTTTTCCAGAAGATTTCCACCTGATCGGCAGCGACATTGAGTTCCACGATCGCCGGCCATTCCATATGACCTTCGGTACCGTCAACGAGGTAGAACAGGTTGCCACTGGTAAAGGAACCAACAGCTCCATCCCTCAGTGGAAGGCCGATCATGAAACCAGATTCGGTAAGAGAATAGAACGGCGGGTGCTGGCCGGCTGAATCGCCTAGACCATCAAGCAACTGATTCGCTTGGGCTTCATCTGGAAGCGCCCCTTCATGCGCATCTATCCAAGTGGTGACCTTCTCATGAGCCTGAGAGATAACCTGAGTGCCCGAGGGCACCGCGATGATCATGAGCACACCGGCGGTGATGGTGTTGCCGAGCGTTACAGAAAAGAGGAAGAGCCCCATGATGATCGACTTCATCTTGCGAGGCGCCTGTGTATAGGAGAACTCTAGGCAGGTAATGGAGACCATGACTTCCGCCATCGTCACGATCGCGTAGGCGAGCACCTGCCAACCGATCGAGGGTTCTTCGCCTGCATCGATCAACTGCTGGGCAATCCCGATGATCGCGAATCCACCCGCCATGACGAAGAACCCGAGACTGATCTTCCGCAGCGGTGTCAGCGGCCAGACCTTGTTAAGCAGTGGGTACACCACCCAACCGAAAAGCGGCACTAGGATCAGAATCATTACCGGGTTAATGAGCTGAATCTGGGATGGCAGCCAGTGGATGCCAAGCCAATAGCGGTTCATATCCTCCGCCTGGAACACCCACATTGAACCTGTCTGATCAAAGAGGGCCCAGAAAACGGCCACAAAAACGTAGATGATGCCCAGTTTCAAGATGATCTTGATGCCCTGAAAACTGAAGACCTCACGGATGAAGGCCATTCCCCGAGGTGGCACGTGAATGAACTTGTGCCGCCCCATCCAGAACATGATGGTTGCGATCGCCATGAGTACTCCGGGCACACCAAAGGCCCAGTGTGGTCCATACCACTTGAGCAACCAAGGAGTCAGCAGGTTTGAAATGGCGGCCCCGAGATTGATCGACAAGTAGAACACCATGTAGATTTTGGTC
Organism: uncultured Isosphaeraceae bacterium; assembly: GCA_964524945.1. Classification (GTDB taxonomy): domain Bacteria; phylum Planctomycetota; class Phycisphaerae; order Phycisphaerales; family SM1A02; genus UBA12567. The sequence continues at coordinate 23,152 of CAZGFN010000008.1, read as the reverse complement.
AACCAATGGGAATTCGACTTGCCGAACTGGTCACCGACATGAGCCGACACGCAGGGCTTAATACCTCCCGCGCCAAGGGCGATGAGGATGAGACCAAGTATGAGGAACAAACTTGGATTGAGCGGCTCATCCACAAAAGGCAGCTCCATGCCCATCAAGGCCAATGCTCCATGGCCAAGGCAGTAGACGATCGACAACAGCATGATCGTGAGGTACTTGCCGAGAAAGGCATCCGCAATGAACGCCCCGAAGAGAGGCGTCCAGTACACGGCGATGACAAACACGTGGAACCAGTACGCCGCATCAACTTCACTCATCGCCGTACCAGGCCATTGCCCCGGCATGAGGAATAGGTACGTCGTCATGAAGATCGCGAGAATCCCCTTCATGCCATAGAAGGAGAAACGCTCCGCAGCCTCGTTCCCGATGATGTAGGGAATGCCACCAGGCAACTTCTTCGTGGGCATGGGTGCAGTGCGATACTTAGATGACACGGATCAGGCTCCTGTTGAACGAGCGGAAACAAAGCAAAGATTAGCGGCGTCTTTTACGACGCCGGGAAAAGCAAGCACTTTGTTGTGCATGCACACATACACACCCGGTTTGAGTAATTGCACAGCCATAAGGGCTTCGGTGAGATTCTGCTGTGCGTCGCTGTTTCGAAGAATCCAAGGACGCATGGCACCGGTCAGAACGATCGGAATGCTAGGTGCACTTCCTGACATCTCCACAATCGCATCACCGGTCTCTGCCAGGCGATCCGTGCCATGCACAACGACCACACCATCGCACGTGGCCCCGTACTCCATCGCATGCTCGGCAATGGACCGATGATCAGCATCGGCCATGTCAGCGCTGTCTTTGTTCATCAGTTCGACATGACGGAGTTCAACGCCTTCCAGTTCCAGTTGTGCCAGCAGCACTTCGAGCACGCTGACATCGTTAGAGAGCACACCATGGAGCGGGTCGTAGGTCTTCTCAATCGTGCCACCGGTGGACAAGAGTGTAATCGAACGTTTCCTCTCGTTCATTTCGATGATCCCACCGGCAGTACGACTCGCAATCGCCGCGTCACAGGCTGCATGCAGACTTGGTCATCACATGCCTGCCAGGTCACCGACAGATCGATTGAATTAGGAATGGCCACGGTAGATTTGAGATCAACCTGAATCGTGCTTTGTCCTTGCAGACCGCTGAAGGCTCCTGTTGGCAGATCGAAACGACGTCCCACAGGCCACTGTATATCTGCGGTCACGCCTGCGGTCAGAGACTCTATTCGCATCGGCATCAGTCCCTCACTGCCATCACCCGGTAGGACAACGTGCCACGGGGACTTGATGTCCAAAGTTAACAGCAGCGCCACACCCGCATCGCTCTTGGTGGCTTCCACAGAGACGGTCACTGGGCCGGTGGGCGGCGCAGCCGCCTTGCCACCAAATCGGTCAGGGGCGATTCGCTGCAAGTGATGCAACGCAGCTATCGCCTGCCCCGATCCGCGTGGCGACCGATTGAGCGTCCACGCCATCGGGCGAATGGTTGCCTCGGCCTCGTCAAGCCATCGATCTTCGCCAGTCAGTTCGTGCAGCCAGCGTTGGTTGTCCAGCATGACCGATGTCCCCGACGGAACAGCACCGTCGTAGAGCGACCGGCCACGAACAAAGAGATCCTCCGCCCCCTCCGGGGCATCAAACCACCCTTCGGTGTCATCCCAAAATCGCTCACGAGCCTGATCCATCAGGTCTATTGCCCAAGCCAGATCCTTCGGATTACCAGTGGCGCGGTACAGGCGAAGCAGTCCACGAATCATGAATGCATAATCTTCGAGAAAGGCATCGATGTCCGCCACTCGACCGCCACGGGCCGTACGTTTGAGGCCACTGTCTTCCGACCACATGGTGTCTCGAATGACATCGGTGGCGCGTCGAGCCGCATCGAGGAACCGCTGCTCATCACGCAATCTGCCGACATCGGCCATGCCACCGATCATCAATCCATTCCAACCGGTGAGGACTTTGTCATCGGTACTGGGCTGGTCTCGCGTATCGCGCGTCGCTAGCAACACCTCATTTACCGCAGTGATCCGCCGATGAAACTCCGGAACACTCAAGCCTTCCGCCGCAGCGAGTGCCGCGGGATGGTCGGGAAGGTACAGCACATTGGATGGCGGTTCGCCTGGGTGATGCGGGTCGCGAAAGTTGGTGCCTTGGTCAAGCCCGTACACGCGGTTGACCATTTCAAACTCATCACCCAATCCACGCTCCACCAATACCGACTGCACCTCATCGGGCGTCCACAGATAGGATTCGCCTTCCTTGGCATTGGACTCGGCATCCTGCGCCGACCAGAATGCCCCAGACGGATCGACCATGTTCGCAAGCGTGTAGTTGATAATTTCCTCGGCGATGGCGCCGTGAAACCCATCACCAGTTCGATCGGCCGATTCGGCATAGATCGAGGCAAGCATGCCATTGTCGTAGAGCATCTTTTCGAAGTGAGGTACCAGCCACTTGGCATCGGTGCTGTAGCGATGAAAGCCCCCTCCCACTTGATCGTACATGCCCCCCATGGCCATTCGATCCAGTGTGTGTTTGAGTGAGGCCTGCACATCTGCCCGATCCCATCCGGTTTCCAGCAGCATGTCCAGATGAACCGGCATTGGAAATTTCGGCGCGCCGCCGTACCCAGCGTTTTCCTGGTCATAGGTTGCTTGCAGTTGCGACACGGCCGTGTCAACAAGATTGGCTTGGAGTTCCGCGATCTGTGTGTTGCCAGTCATCCGTTGCTGCACCGAATCCCCAATTCGTTCGGACACAGCTTCGAGTTCTTCGCGACGATCGGTCCATGCGTCGTGCAAGCCTTCCAATACCGTCGTGAAGCCAGGCCGCTGCCCTTGGTTTTCTGGCGGGAAGTACGTGCCGCCATAGAATGGCTTGAGCGTGTCGGGGTGCAACCACATCGACATGGGCCATCCGCCATGACCACTGATGACCTGCACCGCCGTCATATAGACATCATCCACATCGGGACGCTCTTCGCGATCAACTTTGACAGGAATGAAATACTCGTTGAGCACTGCCGCCACGTCGGGGTTTTCAAAGGACTCTCGCTCCATGACGTGGCACCAGTAGCAGGTTGAATACCCAATGCTCAAGAAGATGGGCTTGTCCTGCTCCCGGGCCGCTTCAATGGCCTCTGGTCCCCATGGATACCAGTCCACCGGGTTGTATGCGTGTTGGAGTAGATACGGGCTGGTCTCCCCCGCGAGCCGATTGGGCGTCTCACGCAGGGCACCGTGGCCGTGCTTGGCATCATCTGCCATCATGCTTGTGCCGATCAACAAGACGCTCACTAAAGCTACACATGCCGCATTCCTCCAATTCTGCATCGGAGGAGGGTAGCGGCAAGGCGGTGAAATATGCTTGACTCGATTCCCAAGCAGTGCTCGGCCGATACCCCTTTCATGTACCCCTTCGTCGCCATGCCCGATGCCCAAATTCAGGAATTGTCCTGGGTCATCGCTGCCATGATCACCGGAGTCGTCCTGTGGGCGACTGGGGGGTGGATTCTCCGCCCCGCAGTGGGCGCCCTTGGGTTGGCGCTCGGGGGTTTGCTTGGATGGACCGTCTGGCAGGAGACCGGCATCGGCCCAGCATGGGTCCCACCTGTGGTTGGCGGCGTCGTCGTGGCCTGCGTATCCCTGCTGGTCTATCGCCTTCTTGCAGGGGGCATACTTGCCACTTCGCTAGCCCTGCTTGCCGGTCTTGGTACTTGGGCGGTGCTGTCGGTGTCCCAAGAGGACATGCCCCATCCGCCCATCGTACAAATGCTCGGCTTGGCCGACAGTGCCGCGGTGGGTGGGGTCGATCCAGAGACCCCCACCCCCAATACCACCATCGCACCAGTAGCGCTGCCCGCTGCCCCGTTGCCAGCGACCATTGACTGGCTGGACCATGAAGAACTCGCCCCTTTTCGCCAGACATGGTCGTCTGTCCCATCCGACCCACGACTGATGATCATGATCGCCGCCGCTGCAGGCGCGCTGGTGGGATTGGTGCTCGCCACGTTTGCCACAACCTTTGCCGCTGTGCTGCTGACCGCATGTTGCGGCGGGCTCTTGATACTCGCCGCGGGGCCACGGCTGCTCGACTTTGCAGGACTGCCCCCAAGTTGGCTTGAGTCTTCCGCCGCCGGCACCGGACTGGTCATCGCCTGGACCGGCCTAACGATCATTGGCCTGGTCGTACAGTCACTGGCGCGACCGCGTTTGGCTGCGACGCCGGCACCTCCGAGCACCTCATCCTGACAGCAGTTTTTTCAGGAATCGCCATCATCGGAAACCATCGTTTCCAAAGTGGTAGGTTCACGCAGCGATGATTCCGCATCGTCCAGAAGCCCTGGCAGCACTGCGGGGAGGGCCAATACGCCGATACACGTCAGCACCGCCGCATATCGCGGACCGGGAGACTCGACGCGTTCGATCGTCGCCGCGTCGGCTTTGGGAGTGCCCACCAGCGGCAGGGCCATGAGTCGCAGGTAGTACCACGCGCTGATGGCGCTGTTGAGTCCGGCGATGATCACCAAAATCAAGTGGCCCGATGCGATGCCTGCGATGAACAACAACAACTTGGCCCAGAAGCCAAGCAAAGGCGGGAAGCCCAGCAGCGAACCTGCGGAGATAGCCATCGCCCAGGCCATCACTGGATGACGCTCGTGCAGCCCGGCCAAATCATCGAGCGACTCCACTTCATGACCCGCGCGGCGAAGGCCCGCCAGTACCGAGAAGGTCGCCGTATTGCTCAGTCCATACGCGAGTAAGTAGATCAACACCGCTGTGTACCCGGCGCCTGGTCCTGCCAAAATGCCAATGAGCAGATAGCCACTGTGCGAGATCGAACTGTAGGCGAGCATCCGCTTGACGCGCGTCTGCAACAACGCGCCGATGTTGCCAAGCGTCATTGTCAGGACGGCCATCACCCAGAGCAGTACGACGATGACGTCGGGAAGACCGCCCTGCCCATCGGTCCAACCGGTCACCGAAAGCAGAAGCATCAAGGCAATCACACCGGCGGCCTTGGGAACAAATCCAAGAAAGGCCGTCACCGGCGCCGCGGCGCCTTCGTAGACATCCGCTGCATACAGATGCAGGGGCGCGGCGGCGAGTTTAAAGGCGATGCCCATGATCGACAGCAGCAAGCCGATGGTGGCAAGCGAATTCATGCTGCCAGTCTCAGCCATCTGTGATGCGAGCACGTCCCGGATCTCAACTAGCGACATCGTGCCCGTCGCGCCATAGAGCATTGCAAATCCGTACAAGAAGAACGCGCTGGCCAAGGCCCCGAGGAAGAAGTACTTCATCCCCGCTTCCTGACTACGACGGTCAACCCGACCAATGGCCACCATGATGTAGGTCGGCAACGAGGTCAGTTCCAACGCCAGAAAGAGCCAGACAAGGTCCGACGCGCCACTGGTGAGCATGAGTCCACCCATGCTCAGCAGGAAGAACACCCAGTACTCGCCGCGCGTCGTCCGCAGTGGATCAAAGACAACCCGTCCGGTCGCAACGGCCGCTTCGTACACGCGGTCCACAAGACCAGCCTGTACCAGTACCAGCATCACCCCAACCACGCAGGCCATCGTCACCACCCAGCGGCCAAGCCACGGCAGTGGCACGCCCGTGGCCGAGGCAGCTTGTTCTTGTCCTGAGACATAGACAAATTGCCAGGCTGCGACCGCAGCGAGAATCAGGGTCCACCCTGCCACACCAGGCAGGAAATTTCGAATGCCAACGCGCCGCGACACCCCCAGAATGGCGCACATCACGGCGCCAGCGAGAACGATCAATTCGGGCATGAGGAACCACAGGCGTTCGGTCATGGTGTGCCTCCCCCAGCGGCTATCGCGTGAATAGACTCTGGCACAATGTCCGGGTACATCGCAAGCGTCTCAGCGATGGAGCCCTCCATCGCGTATATCACGAAATCAGGCTGCACGCCCAGCACCACACAACCGATTGCCAATGGTGCCAGCACAATGATCTCCCGAATGGTGAGGTCCGCAGGAAGCACGCTTGGACTATGCGATCCGGCGGGTTCACGAAGGGTTCCAAAGACCACCTTGCCCACCATGATGAGCAGATACATCGCGGCGAGGATCATGCCAAGCGCCGCAAAGGCGGCAAACCACGGCCCAAGCACGCCGGGATATGCACCCGTATCGCCGGCGATGAACGTGCCGATCAGGCAGAGAAATTCGCTGACAAATCCATTCAGCCCCGGAAGTCCAACTGACGCGAGCACGAAGAAGACCATGAAGCATGACCACACCGGCATCTTGGAGGCCAGACCCCCAACGACATTCATGTCTCGGGTGTGATACCGCTCGTACATCATGCCAATCAGAAAGAAGAGTGCGCCAGTCGAAAGACCGTGGTTGATCATGTAGAGCACCGAGCCTTGAAGACCCAGTGGATTGAGCGCCAACAAACCAAGCACGCAGAACCCAAGGTGACTCACCGATGAATACGCGACCAACTTCTTGATGTCGGTCTGGACCCAGCAGATGAGCGCCCCATACAGAATGCCGATGATTGCCAAGATCGCCAGAAACGGCGCAAACTCAACGACCGCTTCGGGCACCATGGGCAGCACAAAACGATACAGCCCGTAGGTGCCCAGTTTGAGCAGCACGCCAGCAAGCAGCACCGAACCTGCGGTAGGCGCTTCGGTGTGCGCCAAAGGCAGCCACGTATGCACCGGGAAGAGCGGAATCTTCACGGCAAACCCTGCCATGAGCGCTACCAGGACCCAGATCTGCTCGGAACTGGTCAGACCAGTCTGCGCAAAGTACGTCAGTTCTGGAATCGAGAATGACCAGTGCCCGTGGTGCGATGCCATTGACCACGCCACATAAAGGAACCCGACCAATGCAAGCAATGACCCGAGGAAGGTGTAGATGAAAAACTTGACGCTTGCAAATGCGCGGTTGGTGCTTCCATAGATAGCAATGAGGAAGAACATCGGCACGAGCGTGAACTCGAAACAGACGTAGAAGAGGAGTAGATCGCGGGCCAAAAAGACGCCAGTCATCGCCGAGGCAAGCACCATCAGCCACGCGAAGTATTCGCGGGTGCGGTCCTGCACCGCCGTCCATGAACCAAGTACGGCCAAGGGCATAAGCAACGTCGTCAGCAGAATCAACAGCATCGACACCGAGTCGGCACCGATCTCCAGCGTGATGCCGTACTCGGGCAGGAATTCGGCGATTGATTCGAGCCCCCATCGACCGGTTCCCCAACCATCAAAGTCGATGGCCGCGACGATGGCGATTCCAAGTCCGGCAAGCGTGCCAAGCATCGCGATGAGTTTGGACACACGCGACGGCGACACCGCGATGATGATCGCGCAAGCCAGTGGGAGCAGAATGAGCAGCCATCCGAGCATCAGCCAGCCACCCCCAGCCATCCAAACTGCAAACATAGAGCGAGCAGCAGCACGATGATTCCAACACCACCAACCATGACAACGGCATGTGACTGCACGGCGCCACTCTGCAGCGGTTGCAGCCATCGTGCAATGCCCCGAGGCACGCGGGCGGTGCCGTCGACCAGCAGCGCATCGATAATAAACCGGTCAAACGCGTAGCAGATATTTCCCAAAATCCAGAGCGGCGCGCGAATCAAGGCGTGGTAGATCTCGTCGACGTACCACTTGTGTTCCATGCCCCGGGGCAGCCATGCAATCCAGTTCCGTCCCAGCAGCCACGCGCGAAGCGTGTCGGCCTGCTGTCGTCGCCAGAGGTGCAGCCACACGGCGATCAAGATGCCAATCAGCCCGACCGTGCCGGAGATCACGTACATCGCGGTGTGTGGGTCCATGCCCAACAGCGTCGGGTGGCCGTGAGAGACATCGCCACCATGACCATCGGTTCCCGTGCCCGCGGCGTGATCGGTCGCCATGTACCCAGGCAATCCCTCCTTCGCAGTTGAATCGTGCACCATGTCCGCCACCCAGCCGCCGGTCAAATTCGCGTCGGCCTGATTGGTCAGGAAGTACGGAACGGCTGCAAGCAGTGAGCCCACAGCCAGAATGATCAACACCGTGTTAATCGCAAAGCGTGGCGCGTGTGGGTGGAAGCCCCCATGACCGTGCGTGACCTCATGTTCATCCCCGTGCACTTCATCGCCAGGCTCGTAGGACACCGGGCCTGCACACACGCGGAACCAGACGCGGAAGGTGTAGTAGGCCGTCATCCCCGCGGTGATGATGGCCATCCAACCAAGAATCTCAAAACCCGGCCCCTCCGTAATGAAAGCCTCGGCCAAAATGGCGTCCTTGGAGAAGTACCCGCTGGTGAAGGGGAATCCAGCCAAACTCAGACTCCCAATGAGCATCGTCCAGGCGGTGATGCGCCACCCCTTGATATGTCGCAGGCCTGACAGTTTGCGAAGGTCCAGTTGCCCGGCAAAGCCGTGCATGATGGCGCCACAGGTCAGGAAGAGCAGTGCCTTGAAAAAGGCGTGAGTAAAGACGTGATAAGCAGCCCCATAGGTGGACAGCACGCCAAGTCCAAGGAACATGTAGCCCAGCTGCGACACCGTCGAATAGGCCATGATCCGCTTGATGTCGTATTGCGCCATAGCGATCGTGGCCGCAAACAGCGCCGTGAGTCCGCCTACCCAGGCCACCACATGGAGCGACACGGGTTCCAACAAGAAGAGTGGATAGGTCCGCGCGACGAGGTAAATGCCCGCCGTCACCATCGTTGCCGCATGAATGAGCGCCGATACGGGCGTCGGGCCCTCCATCGCGTCGGGCAACCATACGTAGAGCGGTAACTGGGCGGACTTGCCAAATGCGGCGAGCATCAACAGGAAGGGAATGGCCGACACACTCCAACCTTGGAACTCAGCTTTCCAATCGTGCGAATGGAGCACCGTCATCAACTCGTCGTATTGGACCGTCCCGAAGGTCGCCCAGATCAGGTAAATCGCCAATGCCAAGCCAAGATCGCCAATGCGATTGACGATGAACGCTTTCTTGGCCGCCGCAACGGCCGTTGGCCGCTGGTAGTAATAGCCAATGAGCCAGTATGAGGCAAAGCCCACGCCTTCCCACCCGAGGTAGAGCAGCAGCAGATTGTCGCTGAGCACCAACGCCGTCATGGAGAACAGAAAGGCGCTCACGCCTGCAAAGAAGCGGCTGTAGCCCTTGCCAAGATCGGGTTCCATGTACTCGCTGGCGTAGTAGGCAATCAGCGTGCCCAGGCCTGTCACAAACATGATCCACAGCAGCGACAGCGAATCGATGTACAGCGAGAAGTTGGCCGAGAATGAATTGAATGACCCATCGCCCCACGTGAGATTGATCCAGGGCAAGAGCGTCACGATTTCGCCAGGAGGCGTGTACCGCGTGTAGAGCAGGACCGACAGCACAAAGGATCCGGCCAGACACGCCACCGTGAGCCACGCTGGGAGTTTGGATTTCACCCGGAACGCGGCACACAGTCCACACAGCACCAGTGACAGAAGTGGGAGCAGCAAGATGAGCCCGGCCCACTTGAGATCGTTGGCCACAACGACTTGATCCATCGGGATCGCCGGCGTACCGATGGTCGACTGTATCAGTGACAATGCCGTGGACATCATTCCTGCAACTCCGTCCATGCTTCGGCGTCAAGGGTGTCGCGGCGGCGGTACAGCAGCACGACCAAGGCTAGCGCGAGCGCTGCTTCGGCCGCGGCCACTGTCAGAATGAAGATGACAAAGACTTGCCCAGACACATCCCAGTGCCAGCGACCAAAGGCCACCATCGCAACGATCACACCTTGAAACATTAGTTCGGTGCAGAGGAACATCACGATGAGATTGCGGCGTGTCAGAAATCCCGCAAGTCCGATGGACATCAGCACACCGCTGACCACCAAGAACTGTCCAAGAGAGCCCCCCGCCATGGCAGATGCGAGCATCGTCATGAGGCGTCCTCTGGGCTGTCGTCTTCAAAGCCAGCGTGCGTGCTTCCAACCGACTCGGCGAGCGCTTCGTCGGCGTGCTCAATCTGACGGCGTGCCAGCACCACAGCGCCAAACATCGCCATCAACAGAATCACGCCGGCCAGTTCCAAACTAGCGGGAAAGGAGGCCACCAACATCCAGCCCACGTGCTGCGTATTACCTGGCAGTGTCGTAACGGGCAGCGTGAAGGCCGCGCCCGATGATGTGGTGCCGCTGAAGACCAGCCCCTCGTCGCCAACAGTAATGGCTTCTCGGGCCTTGGCGTACTTGGTGGGCCAGACGGTGTCCACAGGCGCGTCTTTGACGCTGCGAACAAGTTGCTTGGGCAAATGGGCCAGCAGGTCGGCCTGATGTTCATCCTGATCGGCATCGGTTGCGGCGGTCATCTGTGGTACCGCCGTGAAGATGGTCGACACGATGATGCCCATGAAGAGCGCGGCCACCACCACGCCCGAAACGGGGTCGCGGGCCACGCGATCGTATTGGGGAATCTCGGAGTCGTGCTCGGTGTCGGAGGCCTGCTGGGCAAGCATGAGCACGAACATGTATGTAATCAAAATCGCGCCGGCATAGACAATGACTAACGAAAAGGCGATAAAGAAGGCCTCAAGGACCACGAGCATGCCACAGACGCTCATCACCACCAGCACAAAGAACAAGGCCGAGTACACCGGGCGGACGCCAGCGACCATGCGAGCCGCCGAGGCGATCGCCAGAACTGCAAAGATCAAGAAAAAGACTTCAATGGCGACATCACCGATCCCGTCGGACAGTCCCGCCGCCAGCCACAGCAGCCACCCCACACTGGCCAAGCCGATGACCGAACCCAATACTCGGAAGGTCCGCTGGGAACTGGCCAGCACCAGCAGCAACCCAAGGGCTGCAGCGGCGGTGGCGATGTAGGGAAGGATGGAGGGCATCCGAGGCCTTGTTGTTGGAGAAAGGCGAGACTCGAAGGGTCTGAAAGACGCGAAGAATAGGCCCCCAACCTCTTAGGGGCAAGCACCCAACGCCTCATGGCAGCAACCAAAAGCACAATTCCCAACCCCTGCTCGCCTGATCGCCTGATCCAACGGCCAAGCCGCTCCGAGTAGGATCGCTGCCATGCCGCCACTGGACCGAGCCCAACTGCCCAATCTGCTGACCATGCTGCGTGGGCTCATCGCCGTGATGTTCTTCATCGCGGTGGGCTTTTATGGCTATCCCGATGAAGGTGTCGCGTGGTTGTGGATTGCCACAGGACTCTTCGTGATCGGGGCCATTACTGACTTTTTAGACGGCCACCTCGCACGCCGATGGAAGGTGGTATCGGCCTTTGGCCGGGTCATGGACCCCTTCTGCGACAAGTTGCTCGTGATGGGTGCCTTTGTCATGCTCGCTGGAGCCCGCTTTGAAGTCCCGCAGTGGGCCCAAGATGGGCACTGGATTACCAATGCCACAGGGGTTGCCCCGTGGATGGTCGTCGTCATGCTCGCCCGCGAACTCTTCGTTACCAGCGCCCGGGGTGTGGCCGAGTCCGCTGGCATCGAGTTTGGCGCGTCGTGGACGGGCAAGGCCAAGATGGTGCTTCAAGCGACGGTCATCCCCATCGTGCTAGCCTTGGTTGCCGCGTTCCCACCGGGCACACATGCCTGGTCGGCATCGATCATTCACACCCTGATCTGGATCACCGTCATCGCCACGGTCGTATCGGGGCTTCCCTATGCCGCAGCCATTCCCAAGTTGATGCGGCAGAAGGAGCGATCGTGATTCGATTGCTACTGTCCACTGTAGGTGGGCTCGGGCTACTGCGGCCGGCGCCAGGCTCATGGGGCTCGATACCACCGGTCATTCTGGCTGTGGCGCTTGCGCCAGCAGGCCCAACCGCCATCATCATCACCATGGCCGTGCTGGCCGTAGTGAGTTCCATCCTATGCGTGGCCTTGGCACCTTGGTACGAATCACACTTTGGTCGCACCGACCCGGGCGAAGTGGTGCTCGACGAAGTCGCTGGCATGTCGTTGTGCTTACTGGCCGTGGCCGCACTATCCCCCGATGCCTTCGTCTGGCCCAAGGTCATCCTCACTGGCGTGATGGGCTTTGTACTCTTTCGCGTACTTGACATCACCAAGCCGCCACCGATCGGACCGATGCAAGCGGCCCCGCACGGCTGGGGTGTCTTGATCGATGACTTGGCAGCGGGACTGATCGCAGCCCTGTTCGTCTGGATCATCATTGGGTTGGCGTACTGACCGCCAGCCCGGGCCCTACCATGCGTAGTTCAAGTTCCCAAAGGAGTCGCCCATGCGCCCCACACTTTGTGCTTTGCTAATCACCATTCCCACGGTTGCGATAGCTGATGAAGACCAGCCGCGCGGTGTCATCATTCCCTCCCAAGGAGGTGTGACGAACTTTGAACCAGAGTGGGACGACAGCGAATTCAACATCGGCGCCTACTTCGACAATTTGCATCCCGATGCAGCCGTCTGGTACCAGCATGTCCAAACGCTTGCCAACCCGTGGTTGGGCGGTCGCCAACCCGACACACGCGGCGACGAACTGGCCGCCGAGTACATCAGTTGGCACTTTGACAAGTCTGGACTCGAACCAGCCTTTGGTGAAGGGCCTGATGCAAAGTCATGGCGACAACCATTCACCTTCTCGCTGGACGGCGGCATTGAAGTCCACGACGCAGGCATGACCATCGGAGAGGTTGTGCAACGACGCGGCGAAGACTTTGAAGTCCTGTCCAACAGCGGAAGCGGCCAAGCCACACTTCCATTGAGCTTTGTCGGGTACGGCATCGAAGATGGGCCCGGTGGATATTCGACCTTCAGTGAGGATGACGATCTAACCGGCCGTGCCGCGCTGCTGCTTCGATACGAGCCCCTTGATGAAGATGGTTCAAGCAAGTGGTCCAGCAACGGATTTTCCACACACAGCACAATCCGATCAAAGATGGGCGCGCTGCGTGATCGCGGCGCCGCGGCGATCATTTTGGTCAACCCTGTCGGCGCCGTCGATGGACACGACGGTCTGGAATCACCCGACTCCTCAGCAGGGTTTCGCCCAACGCTGAATGTCCCCGTGCTCCACGTCACCGCCGAAACCGCAAACGACTTGCTCGACCACACCATGAGTGGATTCACCTTGGAATCACTGCAAACTGCCGCCAACGCAGGCGGCAAGGGTGTCATGCACGCCCCCAACGACAAGATGATCGACATTACGACCGATGTCGGCGAGCGGGTGTACGACACACACAATATCGGTGGTGTCATAGCCGGTCACGGCGATTTGGCCGACCAGTGGGTCATCATCGGCGGTCACTACGATCACATCGGGCACGGGTACACCGGGTCACGAGCACCAGGTGACTCACGAGTTCATCCCGGCGCCGATGACAACGCATCGGGCGTGGCGACGATTCTCGTGCTGGCCGATCGACTGGCCAGAACCACCGCCAGCGATGACCGCCCTCGCCGGAGCGCTCTCTTTGTCGCGTTCAGTGGCGAAGAGGCTGGGCTCCACGGCTCACGGCACTTTATCGAAGAACCATCCATGGATCTGGACGACGCTAATTTTATGCTGAATCTGGACATGATGGGCCGCATCCGAGGCCATCAGGTGGCACTCAACGGCACGGGAACGGCCGAAGAATTTGACGAAATGCTTCCGCGATTAGTCGAACCAAGCGGACTGACTGTGTCGGCCACCCCCAGCGGGCTGGGCCCCTCAGACCACAGCAACTTCTACCGAGCCGGCGTGCCGGTGCTGTTCTTCTTTACCGGACTGCACGACGACTACCACACCCCCGAGGACCTCGCGTGGCGGGTGAACCCGGAAGGCACGCTGGATGTCATCGACTTATCCGAAACCATTCTCGACGAAGTCATGCATGACCCAAACCGGCTGACGTGGCTCGAGTCAACCAGCGGCACCCAAGCGCGCTCCACGGGGTCCAAGGTTCGACTGGGCATCATGCCCTCTTACTCCAACACCGACAATCCAGGCGTATTGATTGATGGCGTCATCGAAGGCACCAGCGCGTTTGACGCAGGATTGCTTGAGGGCGACGTCATCACCGTTTGGGACGATCACCCCATCGAGGGTGGACGCGACCTGATGGAGCGACTTCGCGCACACGAACCCAACGATGTCGTCGTGTTGACAGTGACCCGACAGGGATCGGCCATCAAGGTGCCTGTGACGCTCAAGGGACGCGGCGAGTAGCGACTCACAGGGTTATCCATCACCAAAAAGCCGACGAGGCGGGCTTTCGCCCGCCTCGTCGCTCGTCCGTGGACATAAGCCGGATTCTGTCTCCCGTGCCGCGGTCATCGACGGCGGATCGGGGAGGCGACCATTCATCTGGGACTGTCGTTGCCAACAGCCTCCTGCACGCGACCCGTCCTCATCCCGCGGACCACGGGCCGAGTCACCAAAGTGACCCGCGAGGACTGCTTGCGCTTGCACGCGGTGGGGTTTGCCGTGCCCCGATTGTCACCAATCGAGCGGTGCGCTCTTACCGCACCCTTTCACCCTTACCCGCCCCAGTACAAGACCGGGAGGGGCGGTTTGCTTTCTGTGGCACTTTCCCTAACTTGACGCAAGCCGGTGGGCGTTACCCACCACCGTGTCCTGTCGTGTCCGGACTTTCCTCTGCCACCAAATGGTGACAGCGGCCGCCTATCCACTCACACAGTGTAGCCTCGACGCGTCCGCCCGCATCGCGTACGCTCCCGTACATGACACGCGTTGCCATCTGGGCCGGGGCCGATCAGGTCCCCCTTCTGCGAAGAGCGATCGATGCCGGGACGTTTGAAACGCCCGCCATCGGCTGTTCCGACGCCACAGGTGCCGTGGCGCTGTCTCAGGCACTGAATCAACCCGTCGAAACGGATCTTCGAGCGGTGCTCAGTGTCGACTGTGATGTCATCTGGATAGCGGCGCCGCGGGCACTGGACGCCGATACCCGCACCATGCTCCGAAGCGTCAATTGCCCGGTGGCGACCTCGGCTCCACCCCCCGCGGCCCTTGCAGAGTTGCTGGAAGAACCCGATGGTGGAATGCCCGCGACCTTCATTCCGTTGATGCGGGGTGGTCCAACATGGGCCGCCGCAGAATCGGCGCTGGAAGGCTTTGGTCAGATTCACTGCGTACACGTGTCGGCCACAGCGGGCGACTACCAGACATCCTTGCGGGCCTTGCTCCTAGATGCAGTCGATCTGGTGACGCACTTGATCGGGGAGCCTGACGAAATCTGGTCCGCCCATGCCGGACAACAAGCGGTGTCGGCCGATCCCACAGCGGAACTCAGTGGGCACATTGCCGCGGCCATGCGAATAGGAACCAAGCAAGCCGCATCGCTGAGCATCAGCGACGGCGGCGGATCGTGGATTCGCCGCGTGGTCTTGCTCGGCGATGGTGGAAGGATCATCGTGACCGACGCTGGTGTTTCATGGACCGACCCAGAAGGCGTCAACCAAGAAGCAGCACCCACAGAAAATCGTGTCACTGCAGGCGAGCTTGCTGCATGGCATCTCAAGCGGCTCGCTGAGGGCCGACCTCAGCTACGGACAACGCTCGCCGCGGCAGTCGTCATGGAGACGGCGCGGCTGAGCTGCCTAACACGGCAAGTCGAAGACCCGCAGCAAGTGCACAATATGATCGGGCGGTGACTACCCCTGCACGATGCGCGCGTGCAGCGGCATGAGGATGCTGGGAATGACGCGATCTTCCACCATGCGTTCGGCGTGACCGGCGAGCAACCCAAACACATCGGGCAATTCCTTGAGATCGCGGAATGGACCGTTTCGTCTCAGTGTGAGATACACGCTCAGGGGCTCGGGGCGATCCTGCCCTCGTCGCTCATCACGCACATGCCCACGGGCCTTAACTTCCACGCTGGCCTGCGTGCGGTCTCGCTCATCGAGCGACAATGCCAGGAAGGGCTGCACATCGGCCAGATGTTCGCGGTCCTGGCTGACGACTTCTGCAAGTGGGCATCCCTGCAACAACGCGTCGTAAATGATTTCATGCCGATTTCCCGGCGCTTCCATGTCGAACCCAAAGACCAACTCAATCGC
The DNA here is from genome assembly GCA_964524945.1 of uncultured Isosphaeraceae bacterium. Lineage (GTDB taxonomy): Bacteria > Planctomycetota > Phycisphaerae > Phycisphaerales > SM1A02 > UBA12567. Next base: position 7,076 of record CAZGFN010000008.1, on the reverse strand, counting down.
CTCGACGTCCAACGGCGTGATCGACAAAAACCACGGCGCCGTTTCGAGCAGCAAGCGATGTAGTTCATAGGGCGCCGTCAAGTCATCTGGGTTCACCCATCCACTTCGAACACTGGTTCGCTGCAGAGATACCCACGCATACCGACCATTGATTTCAGGAGACTCCAACGCCAACTCGCCTTCGTATCGACGAAAGCGATCCAGTTCGGGCATCTGTTTGCGAAGACGATCAAAGAGATCGAGCACCGCCTCGCGGCGTCGAGGGAGATCCAGCGTCAGCACCATGCGTTGATTGACGTAGAAGTCGGTGCAAAGCACACCCAGTGATGGTGACACAGACGTATTCACGATTCCAAGTGTACTCGTTCACGCCGGAAGGGCTGCAGTTTCCAATAGGTCAGCGTTCTCCACAACCACTCCACCGGACCAAATTGGAATCGGCTCAGCCAGATTGGAGACCAAATCAGTTGAAGCGTCAAAATGCCCGCGACCACGATCAACTGCTGGGCATATCCGAATTGTTCGTACCACCCCATGCCCCACCCATAGAACACCACACCACACAGCAGGCTCTGGGCAAGATAATTGGTCAGTGCCATCCGGCCAACTGCTGCCAAGAGGCTGCGAATGGGCGATAGGAGGCTTATGCGACATAGCAGCATGACCACTCCAATCCACGCAAAGGCGGTCGGCACACTTCCCCAGTAGTTCCAGTACGCATTAGAAAACAGCACGCCAATACTCGACCACGATTCACCTTGATTCGCGAGGATTCCTTGCCGCACCAAGGGCAGGCCAACGAGCAATCCGAGCACCACCATGGCCACTGGGACACGCAGCGATCGCCATGGGTCAAACGCCCGCCACTGCAGGCAGGCCATTCCAATGAGCATCAGGCCCAAGGTTCGCCAGAACACCCACACTGCAAAGACGCTGGTCTCAAGCATCATCGCAAGCGACGTTCGTAGATCCCACTGGTCCAACCACCCACCTCCCCAGGCAGCGCGTTCGGATTGGATCGATTCAGGAGTCGTCGCCAAGGCCTCTGAAAATTCTGCTATCGACTCTGGTCCACCAAGTTGCACGAGTTGCCAGATCAGCCACGGCAGCGTGGCCCCAACAACCAGCAGCCCAAGGCCAATGATCGCTTGCCAGCGAGGCAAGAGTTTGCGAAGCGGAAAGACCAGCATCCCACACAAGGCATAAGCCACGAGAATGTCCCCCCACCACAACAGCCACGCATGACATAGCCCAATGAGCAGTAGCCATCCCATACGTCGATAGTGCAGAACACCGCTCCCACCAAGACGCGACTCGACTCGTGACGTAAAGATCATCACGCCAGCGCCAAAGAGGATCGAGAAGATCGTCATGAACTTCGCATCACACAGCAGTTGCACCGCCAGAAAGACCGTCATGTCAAGGTCGGTCTGGACCCCGGCAATGGTCGGCGATGAATACGCAGCGCTAGGCAAAGCAAATGTGCGAACATTCAAGAGTAGGATGCCAAGCACTGCCACACCACGAAGGACATCGATCGACTCGATGCGATGTTGGGTAGGCGATGCTGGCAGCGCAGCGATGGTCACGCCAGACGCTCGGCGATGTCAACGCGTGCACACATGCCCTCAGGCCACCGCGGCGCACACCTGCTTGGCAGCGTCTTCCAAATCGATCGCAGTACTCATAGTTGGCATGCGGCCTTGGGCCTCAGCGAGCACGGCGCGGGCCGCCTCGACATTGGTGCCTTCCAAGCGGACCACCAGCGGAACCTCAAACCCGACTTCCTCAGCAGCAGACACGATGGCCCGCGCGATTCGGTCGCATTGCATGATGCCGCCAAAGATATTGACAAGCACACCTTTGACACCCTTCTCGCCCAAGATGATGCAGAAGGCTTCAGTGACCGCTTCCTGGCTGGCATCGCCGCCGACGTCTAGGAAGTTGGCCGGGTCGCCGCCGTGGAGTTTGATGATGTCCATCGTGCTCATGGCCAAACCTGCACCATTGACCAGACAACCGATGTTGCCTTCTAGCGCAACGAAACTCAGGCCTGCATTACGGGCACGCAATTCGTCGGGGTCCTCTTCAGTGGGATCGAATAGTTCCGCAATGGCCTGCTGCCGAAACATGGCGTTGTCATCGAAGTTGAACTTGGCATCGATGGCGATCACTTGACCATCCGGATACTGCTCGCTGGCTGGTGTGATCACCAACGGATTGATCTCGGCCAGCGAGGCATCCGATCGCACAAACAACTCAGACAAATTGCCCGCGATGGCCACGAACTGACGAACCTGTTTGCCCTTGAGCCCCAACGCAAACGCCAACTCCCGTGCTTGGTAGTCCGACAACCCGTCAATGGGATGCATCGGCACTTTGAGAATGGCCTCGGGGCGTTCTTCGGCCACTTGTTCAATTTCAACGCCGCCCTCGGCCGATGCAATCAGCGTATTGGTGCGACGCGCGCGATCGGTCGTGATGGCCAGATAGATTTCCCGCTCAATGTCGACACCTTCGGCCACGAGCAGTCGATCAACGGGCAATCCTTCCGGCGGCGTTTGGGGTGACACCATGCGATTGCCCAGCATAAAAGTCGCCGCCTCACGAACTTCATCGACCGTCTTGACGACTTTGACAAAGCCCGCCTTGCCACGGCCTCCTGCATGGACCTGCGCCTTGACCACAATGACTGGTGGGTTGTCCCCGAGCAAACGCTCGGCGGCCTCCACGGCCTCATCTACCGTCGTCACCATGGCCCCATGTGGAACGGGGATATTCGCTGTGGCGAGCAGTTCGCGGGCCTGATACTCGTGAATCTTCATGCTAATTACGTCCTTCTGGGACAATTCGTAAAGAGATAGAGCGGCAAATGGTAGCAACACACCGCGACCCTGTAGACTGCTTGGTTCCCATCTCACGGAGATGTTTTCATGAGCCGAACGCCATCCAAGATGGTGCCTCTGGGCACCACGATGCCTGACTTCATGCTGCCCTCGGGCGACGGGCAAATGTACAAAGCCCAAGCCATCCGTGGTGAAGTTGGCACCCTTGTCATCTTCATCTGCAATCACTGTCCGTTCGTCGTGCATGTCGCCAACGAATTGGCTGCACTGGGCCGCGACTATCACGGCGAAGATCTGCACATCGTGGCCATCAACAGCAATGATGTCGAGCAATACCCGGACGATGCGCCTGAACAGATGGTTACAGTCGCCGCTTCCTGGGGACTGCCCTATCCGTATCTGTATGACCAGACGCAGGATGTCGCTCGAGCCTTTGGGGCTGCCTGCACGCCGGACTTCTTTCTCTTTGATCATGATGGACAGTTGATCTACCGGGGACAACTCGACGACAGTCGCCCAGAAAATGATCTCCCTGTGACGGGACAGGACCTTCGCAGCGCGATGGACGCGTTGCTCGCTGGCGATGCCATTTCGGCAACCCAGGCACCATCTATGGGGTGCAACATTAAATGGAAGACAGCAGCACCCTGCTGCAATGGAGACTGCACGTGAGCTTTAATGAGACCCAAGAAGTGACCAAGGCTCCTGCATCACGCGTACTGAGCCGTATGCCCACAGCACAGGATCGCCAAGAAGGATCCAAACTCTGGCACGATGCCTCGGTGCTCCGCAAGTTGTACACCGAAGATGGTCGCACACAGGCCCAAATCGCCAAGCAACTCGGCTGCTCGACGCTGACGATCAACAAGGCGTTCAAAAAGTTTGGCATCCAAGCCACGCGTGGCCGCCGGCCGGCCAAGCAGAATCAACGGGTCGGGGTCGCACCCCCGCGAGGTGCTCGGATTGTGGCGGTCAACCCCGGGGGCATCTCTCCGACCATGGCCAAGGATCGCTTCAATGAACTGATCGAAGTGATGGAGAAACTAGGCCCGCACGCCCGAGAAGGCGTCAAACGAGACTTGCATAATTTGATCGACCGCCTCTGAAACTTTACTTCGCAGCCCGTCGAGATGAGACCGCGCCTGCGACCACCAGAGCGTCAGTACCACGCTGCCCAGAATGTCAATGTGCTCACGCCCCCCAGCAACACCAAAGCCCGCGTTGAGCAGTACCAGTATTCCGATGAATACCAACAGTCGCACGGCGAATCTGTTTTTACGAGACAAGTCCTTCTGGAACAACGGACACGATAATGCGCCGCGTGTGTGGTGCGAGGCGGTGTTCACACAGGTAGATGCCCTGCCATGTTCCAAGAGCAAGACGACCATCCATGATCGGGATAGACAGCGACACATCCGTCACCATCGCTCGCACATGCGAGGGCATGTCATCAGGACCTTCCGAAACGTGCGTCCAATTAGGGTCATCCTCACGAATCGTCCGCTCGAGCCAGGCCTCTAGATCATGTCGCGCCGTGGGGTCGGCGTTCTCCTGAATCGTAAGACTCGCGGACGTGTGCTGCACAAACACGACGCAGATGCCATCAGACACCCCGAACTTCGCAGCAACGCGAGCAACATCATCGGTAATCTCGTACAGACCGCTTCCCCGGGTATTGATGGCAATGTCAGTAGGCACCTCAGGGATTGTCCAGCCCAGCATTGCGAAGCTGCTCACGCATGTGGTCTTGCGATTGCTTAAGGCGGTCGGCCGCTTGGCGATTGGCCGCGGCAGCACCTTCGCGAACCTGCCGGTGACGCAGAATCGCATCGGACTCTTCCGGAGCGCACCCCCCCAGCAGAATGAGCAGTGTCATCAGGGCAAGCCGGATCATGGTGTGTTCTCCTTGGGAGCAACTGGTGCCTGACCATCGGGGCCTATCGCCCCTTGGTTGATCCACGCGTCGATGCGTGCGATTTGTACTGCGCTGAGCGGGTCGCCCTTGTCCTCTGGAGGCATCACGTCTTCATTGCCTGCAGGGAGCGTGATGCGTTGATGCACCCAACTGGCCGCAGCATCGCCTGGCGTGATGGCCCACGCTTCGGGTTCAAATTCAAAGATCGCCGCCCACGGAACAAGTTGGAGGTCGGCCTTCTGCCTTGTCTTGCCGTGGCATTTGCCGCAGTGCTGCTCGAAGATTGGTTGCACATCAGCCCATAACACCGCTGCGTCAGTTGGAGTGGCCACAGGCAGCGGCGCGTTGGATGCTTTGGATGCTACTGGTGTGTCGGTCGATACCGATGGCGTCGAAGCGTTCGCTGCCTCGCTGGGCTGCGTGTTGGGTGTCTGCTTCTCTTTCGCTGCTGGTGATGGAGCTACTTCTGGGGCCGACTTGGTCTCCAATGGCTCAAAGACCCAGTCTTCACCCCACACCATCTCGGCGCCCAGATGTCCACTGACGCAAATCATGACCGCTGACAGCAGCAACAGTCCCAGATGCGGCGCGACCCAGTCACGGCCTTTGATGCGGCGAAGGACCCACGCAACCGCAGCAAGCGACAGCAAGCCCATGGCCGCGATGGCTGTCCACCGATGCCAAAATACATCGTCGCCGGTCATGTCATTATGGTCCGCCAGTAGCCAGCCAGCCCAAACCGACAGCCCCCCCATCACCAGTCCCGCCCACAGGCAGAAACCAGCCGAGGCTGACATTGTGTCGCGGCGGCCAGCAAGCCACCGAACGAGTTCAATGCAAGCAGCAGCCAGAATGAAGGCGATCGGGAAGTGGAGTAGCAGCGGATGAAACCGCCCTAGGACTTCCCAGTACGGGTTTGGGTCAGATGCGATGGCGAAAAGAAACATGTGAATCAGGGTCTCCAGAGGGGCATCAAGTAGTCTTGGAGAGGAAAATAGCATGGTTGAGCCCTTGCCATCTGCTGGCCATGCATTAGGCTTGATGTGGGTGGAAACCCCTCAAGAAGGAGAGACCAAATGTTGAATGTGTGGAAACGAGCCGCTAGTGCGGCCGTGTTGTGTTTGATCCTTTCGCCAGCGATGGCACAACAGGATCATTCGACGCTCGATTTTCCTGTTGGTCAGCATCGCTGGATCGGACTGTCAGCAGCCGATCTTGTGAACACCAACAGAGGATCCAATGTGCTCTTTGATGAACTCGTGCGGGTTCCGAATGCTGCTTGGGTGCGATTGCACTTTGGCAACACACGTTTGGCCCACGGATCCTTCATTCGAGTGACCAGCCTTCTCGATGGGGAAGTGCAGGAACTCGATGCCCACACACTCTCCTTATGGGGGGGAACGAGCGCCTACTTCAATGGCCAGGCGGTTCGTGTAGAATTGATCGCCCAGCCCAAAACACACAACTCCATCAGCATTGACACCGCAACTTGGGAACCTGTGCACGAGAATCGCGGCGACGGCTGCGGAATCTGCGGCGCTGATGATCGCACGCCCTCTAGCGACAATCGCTTTGGCCGTCTCATGCCCACAGGCTGCAGCGCCACGCTATACAACGCTGATTCCTGCATGGTCACAGCCGGCCACTGCATTTCTTCGGGCGACGTCATTCAGTTCAACGTCCCCAATTCGAACAGCGACTGCAGCACCAATCAGCCTCCGGTCAACGACCAATTCCCTCTGACGTCAGTTGACGGCGTCAACGGCGGAGTTGGCAACGACTACGGCGCTGTCAAAGCTGGAACCAATGGTGATGGCCAGACTCCGTACGAGAAGTACGGTGCCTATGTCGAAATCGCTGGTTCGGTCCCGTCTTCCGGCACACTGACTGTCAACGGCTATGGCGTTGATTCAGAGTGCACACGTTCACAGGTCCAGCAGTTCTGCGAGGGGCCAATCCTCAGTGTTGATTCGACGGCCATCATGTACAACCTCGATGTCACCTACGGAAACTCCGGGTCATCGATGCTATACAACGGCCAGATCGTCGGTGTCATCAGGCACTGCTCATACAGCTGCGAGAACTACGGCACACGCATCGATCGCACCGGCTTCGAAACCATGCGTGACAACGTGTGCGCTGGCGACGGTGGCGGCGGCGATTGCCCTTCCGGTGAAATCGAAGATTGCAATGGCAACTGCTGCCCTAGCAGCTGGGTCGGCGATGGCTACTGCGATGACGGCACCTACACTTGGAACGGCGTTTCGATTTACCTCAACTGTGACGAGTTCAACTGCGACGGTGGCGACTGTACC
>CAZGFN010000007.1:19114-54025 GCA_964524945.1 uncultured Isosphaeraceae bacterium | reverse complement strand
CGTATCGCCCGCTGAGGTGACGTGCCCCTCTACCTCTTCCTCAAGTACAAATCTTCGAGCCATTGCGGTACCAGACCACCAACGCCATACCACCCAAGTCAGTAATGGGCCAAGTATCGCCAGGGCTGCGACTGCCGCAAAGCCTGCTGCTGCCGAATAGCTAAAGAAGGCCGCCAGCGACCCGATCAGCAGGGCTGCGGCAAGCACCCCAAGAATGCCCCCGCTTGGAACAACCAGTTCCAAGCCGATCAGAAAGATGGCGCCGCCGATGAGAATGAATCCCCACAACAATGAACTGCTGTTGGGGTCAGTTGCGGTCTGCGATAGCAAACTCATGTGTCAATCGGCTCCACCTGACAGACGATGCCCGTTTTGACGACGCGTATCGCCATTCCAGCCTCGATCCATCGTCCTGAGCATACTGCATCGATGACGTGGTCATTGACCCGGACCCGTCCTGAGGGGCGCAGATCGGTCACCGTGATGCCCGGCGAACCGATCGCAGGGGAGTGCACCGCTTGGTCACGACTCGGATCCTGCCCCACCTCTTCGCTGAGTACCAACGGCCCGGTTTTGATACCACCAAGACGGCGCAGGAGCAGGGCACCAAGGCTCAGCCCAATGGCGGCCCCGACCAGGACAACAATGCCGCCTTGTACGAATTGGGTCTGTGTTTCGTCTGAGGAGAGGTCGCCTGTCACAGCGCTTCCGACAAGCCCAAACAGCACCAAGCCCGCGCCAAGCACGCCAGCAATGATGGTGCCAGGCACGAGCAGCACTTCTACGGCGATGAGTATGAGCCCCAGCCCTACTGCGGCTACATCCCACCACTGAGCAAGGCCGATGAGCATGGGGGCGCCAATCAGTCCAGCAAGGGCCAGCACAGCACCAATGCCAAACCACCCTGTGCCCGGAATGGCCATTTCGATTAAGACGCAGATCACCAGAATGGCCACGAGCGCCGTTCGGATTGGCCAACTCACCAAGACTTGTACGAGCGATTCAGACCAACTGGGCTCGATTCGAATGAGTTTTGTGGCACCCATCCACTGCCGCATCGCTTCATCGTCGGCGACCACGCCGCGTGACAGTCCGTACAACTGGGCTTGCCACGGCTTGAGTGTCAAGAGCCTGTCGTTGGGCACGACTTGCCCGATCAACTCGTAGGCGTTGGCGTCTGCGGAGGTGAGTACCGGGCGAGGCGGTGCGGCCACAGTGGGCTGGGCATCAAAGGCGGTGGTCTCTTGGGTTGCATCGGGATCCATACCTGCCAGCATGGTCAGCAGCGGGTGCACTTCTACCTCAGTGCCATCATCAGGTGGCGCAATGGCCGGAAGCGACTCGGGAGGAGGGTGCCCATAGATCGACTCGTACTCCTGTCGATTCACAAAGACGACCGCGCGGCCGTCCCGCTGCTTGAGCATCCACAGTTCAATGCCCACACTGACAAAGGCTTGCATTAGTTGTTCGTCGTATCGCTGTCGTCTAGCTGAGTCAATGACTTCGGCAAGCAGTGGCGATTCGACCTTTGCCCGTTCGGTCGCGGGCATCGGCCCAAGCGCCGTAATCGGCGCCGCGTCGCCAAACATGGCGTCCGGACTGGTGACAATTTCCCTCGCCGAGAGTGCGATGACGGTGCCTGCGGAGAATGCAAATGGCCGAACCCACGCAACGGTATTGGTTGGCGCTTCCGTGCGAATGAGATTGGTGATCTCCAGCGTGGCCATCAGGCTTCCGCCGGGCGTGTTGAGTTCCAGCACAACAGCGTCGGCCCCTAAGGCGTCGGCCTGATCCAGTCGACGCCGCAGCGAAGCAGTCGTGATGGAGTCAATGGGCCCGGTGATCGGAATGACCGCCACGATGTCAGCTTTACGGTCCGCTGGCAGCGGCGAGGCGACCTGCGGAGCAGGCGTCGTCATCAGGATCGCAGCAATCAACCAGTCAAGCATGGCCTGACCAGTGTAAGGGCGTTGGACCGTGTCAAAGACGTTCAGTCGTGCAGCGGCACAAACTCAGCATCGTACGGATTGACTTCCGATGCTTCGGTCATTTCTTCGATATGCGTGAGGTAGGTGTCCCCGCCAAGTTCCTCGGGTTCACCATTGAACACGCCTACGGCCGGCTGGTCGGCATTGAAGATGTTGTCCGGGAACTGCTGGGGGATGCCCCCGATGATTCGAGTGAAGTTGCCGTGCTCGGGGTAGAAGCCGTCCAGTACATCGGAGTGCCCATCGGCGTAGACCAAGAAACCACGCCACGCGCCAGGGCGGGCCATCAAACGGGCCGTGTTGGAATCAATCAACAAGGCCTCATCACCCTTCATCGGACCTCGAGTGGAGAGCAGACCATGGGCCGATGATCCAGCCCGGTCCCAGTGATCACGTCGACGTTCACCGGCCAATGGGATGATGGCATACGAGTTGTGGCAAATGCCGCTGGCATCCGTCCCTGAGATGTCATTGCGAAAGCCCGGGTCCCACCTCTCAAGTTCACCAGGCTCACCATCCTCTGCCTGACCTCCAAACACGTTGTAGTTGAAGGTGTTGTAGGCGTACGCATCGCCCACTTCATTGGGAGTGATGAGTTGGCCGGGCACAAGCAGGTTGTTCATGATGCACATGGACAACATGGCCGCATGGTCGTTGAGGTTGGTATTTTCGCGCCCCCGCCCGGTGATGTATTGGTCGTTGAGCCCATTGCTATTGCCGTCACCGTCCATGTCTACCTTGTGCCGTCTTTCAAGACCGGGGATGGGATTGACACCTTTGTGTCCGGCTGCCCATGTGCTCCAACCATTGTGGACTTCTTGCAGCCCCTTGCGTTCCGCAACTTCGCGTGCACGCCTTTGGGCACCGGAGACGGCGGGCACGACGATCGCGACAAGGATGCCGATGATCGAAATGGTGACGATCAGTTCGACGAGCGTGAAGCCGGTTCGGACGCTTCGCATGAGGGTGTGTCCAAGCGATGGCACCAGTGGTGCCTGAGGGAGAGTAGTGCACAGATCGAAGGGAAGACGCGCCCGCCCCTTTCGGGACGGACGCGTGAAGATCAGGTCGTCACGCCAAGTTGGGCGTGATGAAAGAACGAATCAAACGGGGCCGTCCGGGCACGCCTCTTCGTCGGGATCATAATCCCAACTCGTGCGGTCCTCGAGCCACTGATCGTGGATGTACCGCCACTGATCCTGTGTCCAAACAGCAAATCGCTGTGCTGCGCCACCCTCGCCACTGGACACATTGTCATTGTTGGAGTAGGTGAACCAGTGGTCACGGTTGCCACAGCGGAGTTTGAGGTCCGGATCGTGCTGCGTTGACCATTCGTTGCCGAACTCGGCGTGGTACTGGTTGTCCGTAATTGGACGGGAGACACCACCGTCGCCGGTCTCATTGGTGTGATGCTTGAAGGCCAACAGGTTGTCGACCATCTTGACCGCACCGTCGGCGTACGCAACGTGGCTTTGGAACATTTTCTCAGGGCCGAGTTGTTGAAGTACGGGTGAGTTGTCGTGCAGGTCGCTGCCATCGCGATAGCCGCACTTGGGACCACGAGTGGCCCAGCAGCCGCGGTCAGAGCCAGCGGTGAGGTTCCAAGTGGCGCCAGTTCGGGCACCGATCAATGCGTTGTTGGACCACGAAGCCATGTCTGGCTGTTCATCACCAAGCATGCAGTAGAACTGGACGTCAACAAATCCTTTTGGAGACGTGTGGGCATTGTCGACATTGTTTCCTGGGTCATAGGCGTCAAACTCGTAGGCAACGCCGACATCGCCATGGTTGGGCTCAAGAACGCTGCCCTTGACGCCGGCCCACGCGTTATTGTCGACGGGGCTGACACACGCATCAGGCGTGATGTATTTGTTCATGATCATGGTCGAGTAGAGGTTCTCGGTACTGTTCCACGCAAGACCTTCGGGGCCACGGTCACGGACGTAGCCGTAATTCCGGCCGTTCTGCTCAAACGGAAGGCGAATGATGGCTTGGGGTGAGATAAAACGTCCTTCAAAGTCTTCGCCGGAGGTCATAAGACTCTGCTGGAGGCCCTTCATCATGGCCTTGTCTTTGGTAGCGCGGGCGTTACGCATCGAACTGGCCAGTGCTGGGAGCAGCAAGCTCATTAGCAGGCCGATGATCGCGACGACCACCATCAATTCGATAATGGTGAAGCCCCTTCTGGGGCGAGTGGATTTTCGCATGGTTGGGATCTCCTGAGAATGCGATAGAACAATATGAAGAAATAAGTACGAGGTGTACATGAGACCGGAATACGCACCGGGCTCGATCGACAAACGGGACATTCCGACGACTTTCGGATGCTCCTCGAATCGAATGGCGACTCGAGCCAGTACACCATTCGCATGAGAATGATGAACGGTTGCGGTGTGGGCATGGGGCTGTTGAGGCCTCGGGCTCGATGCACACAGCGAAATAGCCACCTGTATTCGACGTGTTCAGAGCTGAGTCACATGAAACGGATCTGAAACAAACGAAAGCAGATGTGGAGGGCGTCGGTTGAGTTGTCGACCGGCCAGCGGAATAATGAGCCGCGATTGCGGCGCATAAGAACGGGCAAACTGCTATATGACGACACAAGCCGTCCGGTCCGTCGACCAAAGCCGACACACCTAGCGTACTGGCACTTTCGCCCAAGTCAACCCCAGCCGGCTGAGGCAACCGCGCTAATTACTATTAGATAGAGGAGTAGAGACGTGCCCCACTCGATTCATAACCGCTTGGCAGAACTGAAAATCACCCTTCCAGCGGCGCCAGCCCCGGTCGCGGCCTACCAACCGGTTGTTCTCACGGGCTATTTGGCCTTTGTGAGCGGACAAATTCCCCTTTGCAATGGGGAATTGATGGCGATAGGGCCCGTTCCAGAGGCCATAAGCCCTGAAGAGGCAGCCCTGGCCGCCCGCCAGTGTGGAATCAACGCTTTGGCGGCACTTCAGGAGGCACTTGGTGACCTCAACAAGCTCCAGCGGATCATTCGCGTGGGCGTCTTTGTGGCATGCGATGCGTCATTTACTGGGCACAGCATCGTCGCCAATGGGGCCAGTGAGTTATTTGAGCTCGTGCTGGGTGAGGCCGGTCGCCATGCCAGAGCAGCCACCGGCGCGTCATCACTGCCGCTTGGGGCCAGTGTCGAGGTTGAAGTAGTGGCCCAATGGTCAGACTAACAGCGGCTCATCGCGTCAAGATGATGGCGAGAAGCACGATCAACAGCAGTCCGTTGAGCACCAAACTGCCTATGGCCATCGCGGAGAGGCCATCGCCAGCAACGTGGGCTTTTTGGCGGAGTGGGGTCTGAGGGCCCGGGGCCGGAACCTGCACGGCTAAGTCAGCGAGGTCAAGTTTCGGTCTGGCGAAGTGGGGCGGGTGCCCCTGAGCAATCAGCTCAAGGTCTTCCAGAAGGTCGGCTGCGGACTGGTAGCGGTCCGAGGCGTCCTTTTCCATCATCATCTCTAGCACCTGACAGAAACTGGCGGTCAGATTCGGGTTGGCTTGGTCAGGCGGGGTTAAGGCAGTGCGAAGGTGTCGCTCCATGACCTCATTGGGATTCTTGCCGGTGAACGGGACGTGCCCGGTGACCATGTGATAGCCCGTCGCACCCAGCCCATAAATGTCCGCTGCGGGGCCAATGTCGACCTTGCCGCGGATTTGCTCTGGGCTGATGTAGTAGGGCGTTCCGTAGGCTCGCCCCTCTTCTTGCTTGGCTGCCTCCCGGTCATCAAGGCCTCTGGCCAGACCCAGATCAGCCACCTTGACCTGCCCAGTTTTGGTGAGCATGAGGTTCTTGGGCTTAATGTCCCGGTGGATGAATCCCTGTTCGTGAGCATGCTGCAAGGCTTTGGCGGACTGAATCAGAATGACCACAGCCTCGCCTTCGTCAATGCGTTTGGTTTCTTGAATGCGGTCGTAGACGGTATTGCCTTCGACGTACTCCATCACGAAGAAGTGCCGGCCATTGTGGTTGCTTACGTCATAGGCCTGCACGATATTTGGATGATTGAGTTTGGCCGCCGCCCGGCCCTCCTTGAGGAAGCGGCTGACGTAGTTGGCGTCCTCGGAGAACCGTTTCGGGAGCATTTTAATGGCCACAAGCCGCTGCAGACTTTTCTGTTTTGCGAGGAATACTGTTGCCATAGCACCGGATCCGAGCTTCTTGATGAAGCGATATCCGGGGATGTTCTTGCCTGAACTACTGGCCTCGAAGTCACGACGAATACGCTCGAGTTGTCGTGTGGTGAGAAACTCTTGCTCAAGCAGCAGATCGGCCAGTGTGTCGTCACTGTCAGCTTCCTCGATGAGGCCGCGGCACTGTTCCAACTCGTCTTCAGTCACCAGTCCGATTTTGACGACATGCCTGCCCAACATGGTGTCAAACCCACCTGTGGAACTACTCCCACTGCGAGAGACCGTCGTGGGCTTGTCCTGAGGCAAGTCGGTTGCGCCAGGATTCTGCACAACCGGCTTGGGGGCTGGAGCCTGGGAGTCGGCCAGTGCCGGGACCTCGTCGTCAGGAGTTGGGGTGGGGATTGGGGTCACTGGGGTGCGTCTTTGTAGGTGGTATCGCTGAAAGTACCGCTGGGGTTCGAGAAGTATGATCCACGCCCGAGGCGTCGGCCAGTGCCGAATTTAAAAGGGTACCCCGAACGGACGAACCATGGACCACACCATACCAATCAAGAGAATCCTGTTGATTCGCCCCAGTGCACTGGGAGACGTATGCAGGTCTGTGCCGGTCCTGGCCAGCCTTCGAGCCACGTGGCCTTCTGCAGAAATACATTGGCTGGTACAAGATTCGTTCAGGGCGGCCGTGGAGTTCCATCCAGCAATTGATGGGGTCGTGCCGTTTCCAAGATCTTCCTTCCGTGGGGGGTTTGTAAGGCCTGATCGGTGGTTCTCGATGAGCCGGTGGCTGACCAGTGTGGGTCGTGCCCGCTGGGACATGGCCATTGATTGTCAGGGACTCGCTAGGACCGGCCTCATGCTCTTGGGCAGCCGCGCATCTATTCGCGTTGGTGACCGGAACGCACGTGAAGGTGCCTGGTTGGCGTGCAACCGTCGTGCGCGGTGCGAACAGGGCATTCATGAGGTCGATCGAATGCTTGCGGTGGTGCAGGCAGCTGGCGCCGCCATCACCCCCGATGCGAGGCTGTATGTCGGCCCATCGGATGATCACTGGTGGCAACGGCACGCATCTGGGGTGTCGTCGCGACGCTACGCCGTTTTGGCCAGCACTAGCCGCTGGGTGTCCAAGGCGTGGCCACGAACTGCATGGGTGGACCTGAGCAAGCGATTGGCTGCATGGGATATTGAGTCGGTGGTCTTGCCAGGAAGCAGTGCAGAGCAGTCTGATGTTGGACACACGGCCGATGCGATGCGCTCGGCCGGCGTGGTGGTGGAAGACCTGTCGGGGCGAACAAGTGTTGGGCAACTCATGGCTGTCATCAAATCGGCCGCCATAACGGTGTCTAATGATTCGGCACCGCTTCATATGGCGGTTGGCTTGGGTGGCCGCTGCTTGGGTTTGTACGGGCCAACAGACCCCGCCATTGTTGGCCCGTGGCGACTGCCCGAGCAAGCGATTCGTGCACCGATCGTGGAAGGTGAGCCGCATGGATACCGCGACTCTCGTATCGGGTCGACGATTATGTCACGGCTGACGGTTGACCAAGTGGCCACGCGTGTTGGTGAACTGCTTGGGCAATGGAGTCAGCCATGAGTGGCTGCAAGATTATTCTTGGAAGTCGATCGCCGAGGCGACGTCAACTGCTCGAAGAGGCAGGCTGGACGGTGCAGGTCACGGGGCCTCATATCGATGATGGCCAGCTTGATCCGCCGGCCGATCACGCTCCAGGCTGGACGATGGCGTTGGCGTGGATGAAGGCACGCTCGGTCTCGATGACCTTGGATGCACAGATGTCCCTTCCGATTGTGGCGGCCGATACCGTGTGTGTTCACGACGGCCATGTCATCGGTCAACCGACCGACGCGCGACATGCCCGCAGCATGGTGATCTCGATGCGTGATGCAACCCACGATGTGTTGACTGGTCTGTGTGTGCTCTACCAAGGGCGCCGCCACTTGGCTGTCGATCGATCGACCGTGCACGTGGGTACTGTGTCCGATACCCAAGTGGACCAGTACATCCAAAGCAATGCGTGGCAAGGCAAGGCTGGCGCTTACAACCTGAGTGATCGGGTTGAAGCGGGCTGGCCCATTCGGTGGGAGGGTGATCCGACGACCATCATGGGTTTGCCTATGAACAAACTCACGCCCCTCCTGCGTGACTGTGGTGTGGAGTGCCCGTCGTGATGTGGGGTATGCGGCCAGCCGCGTGGCTGTACGCGCAGATCATGGCGGCGCGAAATCGCCGCTTTGATGCGGGCATGCGTGTGACGACGGTTGAATGCCCGGTGATATCGGTGGGCAATCTCACCGTTGGCGGAACCGGCAAGACGCCAATGGTGCAGTGGATCGCGGCACAGTTGCGGGAAGTCGGACTCATGCCGGCCATTGCCATGCGTGGCTATCTCGCGGAAAAAGGCGCCCAGTCCGACGAAGCCCTTGAACATCGTGACGTGCTGAAGGGCACGCCAGTTCTGGTTGGCCCCGATCGTGTTGCCACCATTCGAAAGCATCTTGAAGAAGGCACGCCGACGGATGCTGTTGTGCTCGATGACGGATTTCAGCATCGCTTTGTTAAGCGAGATCTGGACATCGTGTTGATCGATGCCCGTCACGATTTGTCTTGTGAGCGCCTTTTGCCAGCAGGTCGACTTCGTGAGCCGGGCGAGTCATTGCGTCGCGCCAATGCCGTGGTTTTGACACACGCTCAGGAAGGCACATGGGATGCGAGATCTTGGATTAAGGACATGCATGGACACAACCCAGTGGCCTCGTGCCAACACGTGTGGACATCCATCACGAAATACTCGACACACGGCTCTCAGCAGATTGACGTCGCAGCACTCGACGGCATGAAACTCGTCACCCGTCTGGGCATTGCCAGCAGCAGCGCCGTGCAAGCATCGATTGTGGCCGCCGGTGGAATAGTCGTCGAGGATATATCTGCCAAGGATCATGCGGCGATCAAGCCACGTGAACAGGAGCGACTCATTCAGGCCACTCGGGCGGCGGATGCGTTGTTGATGACCAACAAGGACTGGGTGAAATATGAGCGGCTGGTAGACTGGTCACGACTAGGCGTGCCTGTACTGGTGCCCCGGTTGGAATTGTGTTTCTTGGATGGAGAGTCTGATCTACGATCGCGTGTGTTCGCGGCGGTTCGAACGGAGACAGCATGAGCGAATTGCTTGCATCCTTGTCCCGATTTGGCGCATTTCAGGCGCTGGTAATCGGTGACTTTATGCTTGATGAACTGGTGCACGGCGACGCATCGCGGCTTAGCCCCGATGTGCCTGTGCCCGTTCTGCGAGTCGAGCGAACCGAACGTAGTGGTGGCGGCGCATCGAATGTAGCCTCATGCATGGCTTGGCTCGGGGGTCTGGTGAACTGCTGTGGAGTCATCGGCGGAGATACTGCTGGCGCGCATCTACAACGATCGTTGGAGCAGTCTGGATGTGCTGTGACTGGCCTAGTGGTCGATGCGGATCGCCCCACAACTGTCAAGCAGGGTCTTGTAGGACTCGCGCAGGATCGGCATCGGCACAAGATGTTCCGTTTGGATATCGAGTCCGATGCGCCCTTGTCCAGCACATCCTCTGACGCCATCGATGCTCGCATCGAGGAATTGATTGAAGGCGTGCAGGTTGTCTGCATTGAGGACTATGGCAAAGGAGTATGTTCAGAGAATCGTTGCCAAAAAGTCATAGCATCAGCAGCGAAGCGTGGACTGCCGGTGATGGTTGACCCGGCCAACTGCGATGACTACAGCCGCTACCGAGGGGCGACGGTCATGACACCCAATCGCACCGAAGCCAAGCGTGTGTGTCAGGGGCTTGCGGGATCGCCTGAGTCGCCTGAAGACATGGCTGTGGCGCTTCTTGAACTCCTCGAACTTGATGCGATTGTCATTACGCTGGACCGCCACGGCGCCTTGTTGCTTGAGCGTGGCGGCACACCCGAGATGGTGCCGACGATTCCACGTGATGTCTACGACGTGAGCGGCGCTGGAGACATGGTGCTGGCAGCCCTTGCGGCCGGTCGGGCGCATGACTTGTGCTGGCGAGACTGCGTGATACTGGCCAACGCAGCCGCTGGATTGGAAGTCGAAGTCTTCGGGGCTCAGCCAATCGCGCTGTCTCGCGTTGTGCAGGAAGTAGTGCGAATGACGACCTCTCAAGAAGGCAAGGTGCGGTCACGCGAAGCGTTGACATTGGAACTTGCGGCCCACCGCGACGCAGGGCATCGGGTCGTGCTTACCAATGGGTGCTTTGATGTGATTCATGCTGGGCATGTGGCCTATCTCCGGGATGCCAGAGATCAGGGCGATGTGCTCGTGGTCGGTGTCAATGTTGATACACAAGTACACGCCATGAAAGGTCAAGGGCGACCGGTGTACAGCCTCGATGACCGCATGGCGATATTGTCCGAACTGGCTTGCGTGGACTTTGTTGTGGCATTCGACGAGCCTACAGCGCACGCGCTGATCGATGAAATGCGACCAGACCTCTATGTCAAGGGTGGGGATTACGCGCCAGATCAGGTCAATGAGTATGAGCACGTCCGTTCACTGGGCATCGAATGCCGGGTGCTGGCTCATCGTCCGGGGTTGGGGAGTACCGATGTGGTCGATCACCTTCGCAACTGTTGAAGTGTGTGCTATTGACAGATGAAGTCGAGCACAGATTGTTCTGCATTTTCCGGTGAATCGATCGAAACCTCAAATGGCAGTCGCACAATGTCAAAGCGTGCGCGTACATGGAGACCTGTTGAATCGAGTCCGACGACGCGAGGATCTTCCAGGTCTAGTTGCAACATCGTTTGTACGGCTTGATGCAGGTTGGTCAAGTGCTCGCGGTTGAGCAGTCCACAAATGCGTGGCTCAACGGCCGCAAGTTGATTGGGTTGCTGCACGGCACTCCCGTCGAGAATACACCCGTCGAAGCGGGCCATGTCCAGTTCGATCAACGCCCATTGGTTGTGGGGCGGATCGCCGTGGTAGATTCGCCACCGATCGCTGTTTGACTCCGCGCCGCCAAAGCGATCAAAGGGTTCCAACGTAACTGCCAACTCAATGGTTGGACTGTCATCGTCCGGAATGATCAAGGCACAGTCCACCGCCTCAAGCATGTCTTTGGTGACCGGTGTTACCAGGCGGCCATCTGGCGCGATGACGTATTTGATGGGATGCACGATGTCATCGCATCGCAATCGTCCACTGGTCCAATTGCGGAGCGCCTCAAGAGCGGCGGGCGCGACATTCTGTTCATAGTCTGCATCGGTCATGCCCCAAGCGTACCGGGCACGTGCCGGGTAGGGTGCTGTTGTGTCGATGATTGCCGTTCCGATCACTGTCAGTGACCCAGCCCAAGCCTCCGCTGCATTGGAGGCTGCACAGGCGGCTGCTCAGGCCGGCGCCGACCTCGTGGAATGGCGGCTTGACGACCTGCCATCCTGTGGTGAGGCGGGGTTGATGGCTGCCAAAGCTGTGTTGGACGCTTCGCCCCTTCCGGCAATTCTGACGATTCGTAGCGAGCACGAAGGCGGCGTGTTTGAGGGCGATGATGATGAACTGGCCCACTGGTTGTGTGCGCTGGGTGAAACTGGGGCCGGGGCGATCTATCTGGATATTGAGTTTGCAAGGTGGACGCGAAGTGAGCCACTCCGATTTGCGGGAGCTGCCTGGCGTGAGCGTGATACGTCACTCATTCTTTCCAGTCACGATTTCAATGGGCGTCCCAGTGACTTGTTGCAGCGGGTCGACGCGATGCAAGCAGCGGACTGTGATGTGGTCAAGATAGTGTGGCGTGCAAGAAGCTTGCGTGATGGGCTGGAGTGCCGCGATCTACTCTCGGCGCAACGCCGACCGATGATTGCGCTGTGCATGGGACCCGCGGGCGTGATGTCCCGCGTCCTGACAGGGGCGTGGGGAGGGCTGATCACATTTGCTGCGGCAGCATCGGACGCAGCCTCGGCGCCTGGGCAACCGACGATCGAGGAGATGGTTCAGCGGTATCGATTCAAATCCTTGACCAAGCACACGTCACTATTCGGTTTAATCGGCGATCCGCTTGGCGATTCACCCGGCTATGAACTGCACAATCGCGCCTTTGAGCAGGCTTCATTCGATGCGGTCTACCTTCCCCTGCCGGTTGCTTCTGGGTGGGAGTCGCTCAAGGCGACATTGAGTGAGTTGATTGATCGGCCGGAGATTCCCTTCTCAGGAGCGTCCATCACGCTGCCCCACAAACTCGATCTGATTCGGTTTGCCGCCCAACGATCTGGCGAGATCAGTGAGATGGCCCAGCAGAGTGGGGCCGCCAACACGCTGATGTGCGATGGCTTTGGCGGCCTGAAAATTGACAACACCGATGCGGCGGGCATTGTGTTGCCGCTGCTGGCCTGCGGCCTCAAGGCCGAGTCATCGACCGTGGCGATCCTCGGTTCTGGGGGCGTCGCAAGAGCAGCCGCTGCCGCGCTGCTCCACGCGGGCGCGCGTGTGCGTATCTTCAATCGCACGGCGGCGCGGCGCGATGCGCTCATCGAGAGTCTTCACTCGCTGGGCGACATCTCGGCTGGTTCCATTGACGAAGGACCGTTTGATGCGGTCGTGCAGTGCACGTCGGTGGGCATGGCGCACGGTGCTCACCCAGAAGAGAGCCCACTGGTAAGCCTTGATCTGCAGGCCGGTGAACTGGTGGGAGCAGGGACGGTGGGACTTGAAACGATCTATGACCCTGTGGAAACCCGCTTCGTCGAGGAAATTCGCTCACAGGGGGCCGCAGTGGCTACGGGCTACGACATGTGGTTGGCGCAGGGCAAGGCGCAGCAACGACTCTGGACTGGGCGAAACCCCGAAGCGTCTGTTTGGAAGATGGACCACGGGGGATAGTGGTTGACCAACGTCGTATCACGAGGATCTGTCTTGCACTACGCGCAGCGTTCGGAGACTTCGTCGATGGTGTCCCCGCCGGTGCGCTCGAGCAAGGTTGCGGCGATCTCAAAGCCCACGACGTGTTCCATGACGACGCTCGCTGCAGAGATGGCGCACACATCACTTCGTTCATAATCGCTGTGCTCAGACTCACCCGTGCGAAGGTTGATGCTAGGGAGTCCGCGTAGCAGCGTGCTGATCGGTTTCATGGCCCCAGTGACGACCACGGGCATGCCATTGGTCATGCCACCTTCGATGCCCCCGGCATTGTTACTGCTGCGGGTGTAGCCCTTGCGTCGCTGGCCGCTGAGCGATTCGTCGTAACCGATGGGGTCGTGTACGTCGCTTCCCCAACAATCAGCTACAGCTCGGCCAAGACCGATCTCGACGCTCTTGAAGGCTTGAATACTCATCACTGCTGCGGCGAGGCGGGAATCCAGTCCGTCCAAGCGGGTCATGCATGAGCCCAGCCCCATCGGTGCGTTGAGTACGTGCACGCGGCACAGGCCACCGACGGTGTTCTTGTCTTCCTTGGCTTGTCGTACGAAGGCTTCCATGGCGCTCGTTGCGTTGTCATCCGGGCAGTACATCGTCGAGGCGTCACGGGCGGTGCGGACCGTGTCCAGCGTTTTCATATTGACGTCGAGATCGACCGACACCGATCGCATTGCGGCGACGTAACCCAGCACGTGAATGTCCACGGCACGAAGCAGACAACCGGCCAGTGCGCCAGCAGCGACACGGGCGGCGGTCTGGCGAGCGCTGGCGCGTTCGAGAATATTTCGGCAGTCATCGGTGCCGTACTTCACGGCGCCGGCGAGATCGGCATGACCTGGGCGTGGACGGTGCACCGGGGGCGTGCGTTCAAGATCATCCAAGCGGCTATCGCGATTCGGAACGGACAAGGCCACAGGGGCGCCAGTCGTACGACCCAGTCGCACGCCAGCGAGGACTTCGACATGATCTTCTTCAATGCGTTGACGTCCACCGCGTCCGTAGCCGCCTTGGCGACGCTTCAACTCCCCATTGATGAAGTTGAGATCCACATCAACACCGGCGGGCATTCCGGTGACTACCGCGATTCCACAGGGCCCATGAGATTCTCCGGCGGTTGTGCACGTCAAGCGAGGCATGCAGCCAATGGTACGGCCGCGTCGTGATGTCTTCGCGGTGCATTGGAGGGATTTCGAGGCCACATGCGCACTCCAAAAAAAGAACCGCCTCCTCTATTGCGTGACAGAGGGGGCGGTCCAGAGGGGAATGAAAAGAGAGCCTTCAGATGGCCGAGCGTCCTGAGAGGTCCACCAGCCACCTGCACCCACTACGTCTCTCGGGGGACTGTGTGTGCGGCAGGAGGTGAGATTTTTTCGGACTTTCACCTAAGTCAGGCTGTGGGAGTGGTTTCCGTGTGCCCAGTCGGGGTGTCTGCCGAGGCCGGAGGATGTTCCGCCGTAGAGGTCATCCCAAAATCGCTTCCGTCGTGGCTCACATGCACGACGTCACCCTCGTGGATGTCTCCCTGAAGAATGGCCGTGGCGATGCTGTTTTCGATTCGGCGCTGAATGACCCGTTTGAGCGGTCGGGCACCAAATTGCGGATCCCAGCCTTCGATCGCCAACGCATCCATTGCCGCAGCATCGACGTCCAGCCCCAGCCCTCGGTGCCGCATGCGTGCTGCTAGGAAGCCCAATTGCACTTCGACAATGTCACGAAGCTGTGTCTTGGACAGGGCGTGGAAAATAATGGTGTCATCGATGCGATTGAGCAATTCCGGGCGAAGCGTGAGTTTGAGCAACTCCTGCATGCGTTCTTCGATGATGTCCGCGTCATCACCACGCTGGGCCATCTCGAGCAGTTCAATCGAACCGATGTTGCTGGTCATGACAATGATCGTGTTGGTGAAGTCGACCGTGCGACCGTGCCCGTCGGTCAGCCGACCGTCATCAAGCACTTGCAGCAGCACATTGCTGACATCGGGGTGGGCCTTTTCCATTTCGTCAAAGAGCACCACGCTGTACGGTCGCCGGCGAACCGCTTCGGTCAGTCGTCCACCTTCTTCATACCCAACATAGCCTGGAGGTGCGCCGATGAGTCTGGCAACGGCGTGTTGTTCCATGTACTCGCTCATGTCGATACGAACCATCGCATCCTCGGTGTCGAACAGAAACTCGGCTAACGCCTTGCATAATTCTGTCTTGCCAACACCAGTTGGGCCAAGAAAGAGGAATGAACCAATTGGGCGTGAGGACTCGCCAAGTCCAGCACGACTTCGTCGGACCGCCTCGGACACTGCTCGTACGGCATCGTTTTGTCCAATGATGCGATTTTCCAAATCGTGTTCCATGTGAAGCAGTCGGTCTCGTTCACCTTCCACGAGACGATGCGTGGGAATACCGGTCCATCGACCGACGACTTCAGCGATCATTTCAGCATTGACCTCTTCCCGCACCAGATTGCGACCCTCGTCGTGACGAAGGTGGAGTTTTGTCTCAGCTTCTTGTAATCGCTCATCCAGATCGGGGAGTTCGCCGTACTGAATTCGCGCGGCGGTTTCGAGATCGCCGCGCCGCTGGGCTTGTTCGAGTTCTACGCCTGCCGCGTCGATTCGTTCCTTGACGGCGCTGATCTCATCGAGTTCAGATTTCTCCACCTCCCATCGAGCTGTGATTTCCTGATTGCGTTCCTCGATGTCAGCAAGTTCTTCTTCAAGTGTGTCGAGCCTTGTCTTGGATTCGACATCCTTTTCCTTGCTGAGTGCCTTTCGCTCGATTTCCAACTGCATGATTCGACGACGCAATTCATCAATCTCAGCGGGCATGGAGTCATTCTCAATTCGAAGTCGCGACGCCGCTTCGTCGAGTAGATCGATGGCCTTGTCAGGCAGAAAGCGATCGGCGATGTAGCGATTTGACAGCGTGGCGGCCGCCACAAGGGCTGCATCTTGAATGCGAATGCCGTGGTGTGCTTCGTATCGTCCCTTGAGGCCCCGGAGAATGGCGATTGTGTCTTCAACATTTGGTTCCTGCACAAAGACTGGTTGGAATCGCCGTTCAAAGGCCGCGTCCTTTTCGATGTGCTGGCGGTATTCATCAAGCGTGGTGGCGCCGATGCAGCGAAGTTCACCTCTGGCAAGTGCCGGTTTGAGCAGGTTCCCAGCGCCGACGGCACCCTCGGCTTGTCCTGCTCCAACAATGGTGTGCAGTTCGTCGATGAAGAGCACCACTCGACCTTCAGCCGCAGTGACTTCCCGCAACACCGCTTTGAGTCGTTCCTCAAATTCCCCTCGGAACTTCGCGCCGGCGAGCAACTGCCCGACGTCTAGCGATATGATTCGCGACTCTCGCAGTGAACCAGGACAATCACGGTCAACAATGCGTTGGGCAAGCCCCTCGGCGATAGCGGTCTTGCCGACACCGGGTTCGCCAATCAATACCGGGTTGTTCTTGGTGCGTCGGCTGAGCACCTGCATGCAACGACGAATTTCATCATCGCGTCCAATGACTGGGTCAAGCTTTCCGTTGCGGGCGAGATCTGTGAGGTCGATGCCATACTTACCAAGCGCTTCGAAGTGTGCTTCGGCGTCCGGGTCGTCGATCGAGTCAACCCCCGATGCTTGTCGGACCTCGGTGATGGCGGTCTTGAGGAGTGCGGTGTCAAGGCCCACGGAGTTCAGTGCATCCTGCGCCGATGAGTGAATCGTGGAGAGTGCCAGGAGCAGGTGTTCAACGGAGATGAACTGGTCACCCATGTTTGTGGCGACCTGCTGTGCGGTGGCTAGTACGTCTTGGGCGGTTTTGCCCATCGTGGGTTGTCGCTGGCCGGTGACCGTTGGAATTCCATTGAGTTGGGCAGTGACGATATTGGAGAGCGCCTTGGGCTGGTGCCCGGTTCGTTCAATGATCGAATCGGCAACACTCTGATCGTCTTGGAGCATGGCCATCAGAATGTGAATGGGTTCCACCTGTGGATGTGACAGTTCCACGGCGAGTGAATGGGCCATTGCCACAGTGCGGCGAGCAATGGTCGTCAGGCGTTCTGGATCCATGAATATTCTCCGGCTCGTTCAGTCGACGAAATCCGCATGAGCGAGCCTGAGACTACCGCAATTGCCGTGCCGAAGTATCGCGATATGAGTTCGGCAGATGCGATGGCACACTGTCACTTCGGCAGGATCGCCTCGGTTTTGAAGGTACGATGCCGGCTATGGATGACATGCAACCCAAACGCTTGGGACAACAGCAGGTGCTGGGCGGCGTTCTCTTGGTGGCAGTGATCATCGTGCTGGCGGTGTTGGTCTGGCCGGGTCAGCCGCTTGTGGGCGAACAGGAATTTGACTTTGGCGAGGTTGTTTTTGATCAGGTGCCCCACACGGTTGAACACACATTTTCTCTTGAGAACACGTCACGCAGTCCAGTCACGATTGAGCGATCGACATCGACCTGCGGATGCACGCAGGCCGTGACGCCTCGGGAAGTCATTGAACCGGGCGGCTTCCTGGACGTCCCGGTTCGATTGAAACTAAGTCAGACAGGACTCAAGCAGGGAACGATTACCGTGCTGCTGCACAGTGGTCGCCGCATTCCATTGGTCATCAAAGCCAATGCGCGTCCAAAGAACAGTTTGCGCGCCGATCCAGTCAAGCTTGTTCTCCGCCCGGGCAAGGACAACATGGTTCGCGTACAACTCAATGCCGATGAGCAACCGCCCGATCCGGTTGTTGCCAAAATTAAGGGCATGACCGTGACGATGAGCCCTTGGGAGAAGAGCAAGAAGGCAGCGCCTCACTTGGAGCGGCCTGCGATCTGGCAGTCCCTGCTTGTTGCTTCGGTGACAGAAGATATTCCAATGGACAATCCGATTATTGCGGTCACCGTTGAGGGGCAAGGAACGCTGGAACTTCCAGTGGGCATTATCTGGCCGTGGGGCCATGCTCGGCATCCAGAGGCACAAACGGAACCGACTGAGGAAACTGATCCGGCCGATCAGTAAGCCAAGCAGCAAGCCAACAAAACGTGTCGATCAGTCCCGGTCCTGGCCGTGAAAACGACCGTTGGCCATCAATCGCTGCGATGCGAACAGTGCTTGGCAGCCGCTTCTTGAAACCGGTCTCCCAGAGCGCATCAAGGTGCGGTGTGATCTGATCGATCGCCACGCCGCATGGAGCAATGACGATTCGTTCAGGCGCTGCGGCGATGAGATCGTCGAGCGTCCACACCTCCGAGGCGCATTCTGGCGGTGGCCCAATCGACTGACCGCCTGCTTGGACAATGAGTTGGGGTGTCCAGTGCCCGGCCAGATAGATCGGCGAGGTCCATTCGATGACTGCTGTCCGTGGCCCATCGAGATAGTGGCCCACGAGATCCCGTGCTTGCCAGTACGACGCTCGCAAGGTTGCCAGCACCGGTGTCGCAATTGTGATTCGACCAATGGCTGTGGCGATTCGTTCAATGTCATCGAGCACATCGTCGAGCGATGTTGGATCGCAGCACAACACATCGGGTGGCGGCGATATGTTCGCAGCAACAGCACACACGTCATCATGAAGCGGGCTGCATACTCCGCAGCATTGTTGCGTCAGAATGAGGTCAGGCTTGAGCGCGGTGAGCGCCTCGGCATCGAGCGTGTTGATCGTGCCATCCTGCTGCCGGGCTGTGGCCACGGCGCGATCGATGGCCGCAGGATCAGCATCGCTGGTCAGGCCGCGGGTGACGCAGGGAATCGAGTCAAGCAGGGGACTTCCGCCGGAGTTGTGGTCGCGACCAACAAGCAGGTCAAGAGAATCCAATGCCGCAAGGGCGTCGGTGGATGACGGAACCAGTGAAACTACACGCATGTCAGGCGCAGGCTATTGAATGGACGCCATGTTGCAAGTCATGCGAACTGAGGCGACCATGTGTCAACTATGTTCGATACGCACTGCCACCTCACCAATGAGAAGATCAACCACTCCGAAGTACGAGCAGCCGCTCGGGCCGCTGGCGTGACGGGGATGATCGCTGTGGCAACGGATGCAGCCGACGCTCGGGAAGCCATGCAACTGGCCCAGCAGCATCAGGACATTTGGTTTACGGCGGGTGTTCACCCCTCAGAAGCGGGCCGCACACACGATCTTGACGAGTTTGACGCCCTGATCGACCATCCCAAGTGCGTGGCCTGGGGAGAAATGGGTTTGGATGGGCACTGGCCTGACCCACCGATGGATCGTCAGAGACCACTCTTGGAAGCACAGTTGCAACGGGTCATGGACGCCCAAGCACTCGCTCGAGGGCCTCGGGCCATCGTGCTCCACTCCCGCAAGGCGGTCGACGAGGTGCTCGCGGTCATTGGGCAGACGACCTTGGCAGGGGACCGGTTTGTCTTCCACTGCTTTACCGAGGGTCCCGAGGCCGTTGAGCGGATCCTGACCAGTGGGGCTTCGGTCTCCTTTACGGGTGTAGTGACCTATCGAAATGCAGCGGAAGTGGCTGCGGCATCAGATCTTGTGCCCCTCGATCGTTTGATGGTTGAAACCGACAGCCCGTATCTGACGCCCGAACCACACCGGGGCACTCGCCCCAATACCCCTGAAATGGTGGTGCATGTCGCGGCATTTCTCGCCAAGCGGCGGGGGCTGTCCCTCGCTGACTTTGCCAAGGCTACCGACGCTACTGCCATCCGCGTCTATGGTCTCTCGATTGGTGAGGCGTCGGCATCGCAATCGTGAGGGCAGATTCTCCATATCTCATTTACAGATTAGGTCCCCCCTTAGGTTGACAGATCGACGCGTAGGCGGGACACTCTATGGTTTTTGCGGCTCGTGAAACTTTTCACAAATGCACAGGGTCTGTGCTTCTTATGGCACGATATCACTTCGTTTTTCCTCGCTGGTCCAACCTGCTGTTGCCTGCTGTCGTTCTTGTGGGGGCCACGGCACCGTTGTACGCCGCCTTTATCGTGGCGTATGGGTTCAGTCCAGACACCACGGATGTGGGCTACCAACCTAAGCAACCGATTCCATTTAGCCACAAGATCCACGCTGGACAACTGGGCATGGACTGTCGGTACTGCCACAACACAGTTGAAGTGACCGCCAAGGCCGCTATCCCACCAACGCAGACCTGCATGAATTGCCACACTCAAATTCACCCGGAAAGTGAGAACCTTGCGCCCCTTTGGGAAAGCTACCGCACCGGTCGCCCTGTTCAGTGGAAACGCATTCATGATCTTGCCGACTACACGTACTTCAATCACTCGGCCCACGTAACCCGTGGCGTGGGTTGCGTTGAATGTCACGGCCGCATCGACACGATGGACGAAGTCTGGCAAGTCAAGAAACTCAGCATGGGTTGGTGTCTCGAGTGCCACCGTGATCCAGCACCATACCTGCGTGACCCGGATCTCACTACGCAACTGGAATGGGGTTGGGACATGAACGCCGCCGAACGTATCGCCGAAGGTGCGAAGTGGCAGGACATCAACGATCTCCACCCGTCACAGGATTGCACAACATGCCATCGGTGAACAAAGGGCCTGCCTATTGGCGAAGTCTCGACGAGGTTGCGGACACACCAGAGTTCCGCGACTTCATGTATCGCGAATTCCCATCCGGTGCTGAAGCATTGCTCGACGGACACGATCGCCGCGGTTTCCTCAAGATCATGGGGGCCTCGATGGCTTTGGCTGGCGCGGGCCTGACAGGGTGTCGCCGCTGGCCTGAAGAAATCATTGCTCCGTATGCCAATCGCCCCGAGGGCATGGTTCCAGGTGTACCCAAGCAATATGCGAGCATCGTTGAAAATGCTGGTGTGGCCACTGGTGTGTTGGTGACCAGCCACGATGGCCGGCCGACCAAACTCGAAGGCAATCCAGGCCACCCTGGCAGTCACGGCGCACTGACCGGCTGGCAGCAAGCCACCGTGTTGGATCTCTACGATCCAGACCGAACCCGGCAAGTGCTCGAAAACCCGGGGGTTGCTGCTGACAAAGCAACACGAACGTGGGCCGACTTTGACAGTTGGTGGAGCGGGCATGCAGCCAAGATTGGTGATGGCGCGGGGCTTCGCTTCCTGTCAGTGTCGAGTGGATCTCCAAGCGTGCAACGTATGCAACGCGCGCTTCGCGCGAAGTTCCCCAAGGCCAAGTGGACGACGTGGGACGCAATGGGCAACTCTGGCGAGCGTGCTGGACTCGAGATGGCCATGGGCGGCCCGCTCCGACCCGTGCATGATCTTTCCAAAGCCCAATACATCGTGTCCTTTGACTGCGACTTCCTTGGAAGTCATCCAGATGCACTGTCGATGAGTCGAGGGTGGGCTTCTGGTCGTGTCCCAGACAACGCCGAAATGAACCGGATGTTCATCGCTGAGTCCACACTGAGCGTCACCGGGGCATCGGCCGACGACCGTCACCCGATGCGAGCCAGTGAGGTTACGGAGTTGGCAATAGCCGTGGCGCAGGCCATCACCGGTGGCAATAATAAACAGGCCGATTCCACACTTCTCAAAGAGATCGTGTCGGGGCTCAACGCAAGGCGTGGCAGCAGCGTCGTCATGGCGGGTGCTTCGCAGCCTGCCGCGGTACATGCGGCGTGCGCTATGATCAATGAACAACTGGGCAATGTTGGCAAGACCGTGTCGTACGCACGCGTGCCGGAACCAGCCATGTCAACTTCAGACATTGCGTCTTTGGCTGCCGAGATGAATGCTGGCGAGGTCGACACGCTGATCATCATTGGCGGCAATCCCGTCTGGGATGCCCCTGCCGAACTTGGGTTGGCCGCCGCCATGTCCAAGGTCACCAATACCGTGCACTTTGGCAACCAGATCGACGAGAGTTCAGCCACATGCCGATGGCACCTAGTGCAGGCCGATGGGCTGGAAGCATGGGGTGATGGGACCAGTTGGGGCGGCATACATTCCATCCGGCAGCCGTTGATTCAGCCACTCTGGAACGGACGCAGCGATATAGAGTTACTGGCCATACTTGCTGGCGAACAGACCACCGCGGGATTTGACATCGTCCGCCGCACCTTCCAAGAACTTACCGGTCAACCAATGACGCCAGCGGATCAGACACCTCCGTTCAGCGGTCCTTGGCGCCGCTCGCTACATG
The DNA here is from genome assembly GCA_964524945.1 of uncultured Isosphaeraceae bacterium. Lineage (GTDB taxonomy): Bacteria > Planctomycetota > Phycisphaerae > Phycisphaerales > SM1A02 > UBA12567. The sequence goes on along the minus strand of CAZGFN010000007.1, from coordinate 31,873 downwards.
ATGGCGTCATCGCCGGCGCCGCCATGACGGTGGAAACGCCTCGGGTTGATGTCCAGAAGGTCAATGCAGCGATCTCAGCTATTCCTAAGGCGTCAACGGACGGCATCGAAGTGCACTTCTCCGCGGGCAATCTGCTTGGTGGTCGAATGAGCAACAACGGTTGGATGCAGGAACTCCCTGATCCAATCACCAAACTCACGTGGGACAACGCTGTGTTGATCGGCGAAGCGACGGCGAACACTCTTGGTGTAGCCAGCGGTGATGTCGTGCGAGTGACGGTGGGCAGTCGCAGTGTCGAAGGTCCAGTGCTTGTGCAGCCTGGCCAATGCGAACACACTGCAACTGTCACACTTGGCTACGGCCGGGATTGGCCCGGTCAGGTCGCTAGCGGTGCAGGCTTCAATGCCTATCCGATTCGCACGTCCGAGTCACTCTGGACGGCCAGCGGCGGAACGATTCAGCCCACAGGCGGCACCGAAGAACTCATCAGGACGCAGGACCACTACGCCATCGATACTGTCGGCGGTCAGGGTACGCAGGCACGCATGCCGCTGATCTTCCGCGAGGCTTCAGTTGACTCCTTCCGCGAACATCCGGACTTTGCCCGCGATCGCAGCCATGTCATCAGCAGTTTGTCGCTTTTCGAAGAAACGCAGTTCGAAGGGGCCAACTATCGCTGGGGCATGGCCACGGACCTGTCCAAGTGCACCGGCTGTAGTGCGTGTGTCATTGCCTGTCAGGCCGAAAACAACATTCCTATCGTTGGTAAAGACCAAGTTCGCATGGGCCGAGAAATGCATTGGTTGCGGATCGACCGTTACTACCGCTTCCGTAAGGACGGTGATGGCTGGGACACACGCCAGCCTGCAAGCATCGCAATGCAACCCATGACCTGCCAGCACTGTGAAAATGCACCGTGCGAGCAAGTGTGCCCGGTTGCCGCGACGGTACACACCACCGAAGGGCTCAATTCGATGGTCTACAACCGCTGTATTGGTACGCGGTACTGCTCGAACAACTGCCCATACAAAGTGCGGCGGTTCAACTTCTTTGATTACTTCCGCCGTGATCCACTTCGCACAACGGGCCTGTTGCAGGTGCAGCCGGACTACTACATCAAGCAGCAGAGCGGTGGCGACCCTCTGCGGCGCATGCAGTTCAACCCAGAAGTCACTGTGCGAATGCGTGGCGTGATGGAGAAGTGCAGTTGGTGCACACAGCGAATCGAAGCGGCCAAGATTGACGCTCGAAACAAGTGGGTCAAACTTCCGTCTGCCCAAAAAGCACGCAGCAAGCGAGTGTCCATTCCAGACGGCACCATTGTGCCCGCCTGTGCGCAGACCTGTCCGACCGACGCGATCGTGTTTGGAGATCTGATGGACCACGACTCGAAGGTTTCGCAGATGCACCGCAACCACTTGTCCTATGGCCTGCTGGGCGAACTCAACATCAAGCCTCGCAACCTCTACATGGCAAGGATTACCAATCCGGCCGACGGTGAGCGATTCCCAGAAGACTTTCAGGCTCATGGCAGTCACAACGGTCATGACGACCAAGGCGGCCATGGCCATTCCGATGAGGACCATCACGGATGAGCACGTTGCCCATCGACACACCGGTTAACTGTCTGAGCGACGATCCGCAACAGCGGCCGCCTCTCGTGCTTGGGCACGAACAGTTTGACACGGTGACCGCTGAGATTCTTCGCTGTAACGAAGCGAAGCGTCCGCCTCGTGCGTGGTACATAAGCTTTGTGATTAGCGTGGCGCTGCTGCTGATGCTCATGGTTCTCATTGGGTATCTCGTCGTCACTGGTGTGGGCGTCTGGGGCAATAACAACCCCGCGATGTGGGGTTTCCCAATTGTGAACTTCGTGTTCTGGGTCGGCATCGGCCACGCCGGAACACTGATCTCTGCCATTTTGTTCCTCTTCCGTCAGAAGTGGAGGACATCGATCAACCGCTTCGCTGAAGCGATGACCATCTTTGCAGTCATTTGCGCAGGCTTGTTCCCGGGCATTCACGTCGGGCGAATCTGGCTGGCTTACTGGCTCTTCCCGATCCCCAATCAGATGGATATGTGGCCACAGTTCAGAAGCCCGTTGTTGTGGGACGTATTTGCGGTGGGGACTTATTTCACCGTCTCGCTGCTCTTCTGGTACGTCGGTCTCATTCCTGATTTAGCAACGATGCGTGATCGTGCAACCACCAAAGTGAAAGCCGTCGCGTATGGGTTCTTTGCACTGGGCTGGCGTGGCAGTATGCGGCATTGGCATCGCTATGAGCGGGCCTATCTGCTACTGGCCGCTTTGGCTACACCACTGGTGCTTTCGGTGCACTCGGTCGTGTCATTCGACTTTGCGGTTGCCCAACTTCCGGGCTGGCATACGACCATTTTCCCACCGTACTTCGTGGCAGGTGCCATCTTCAGTGGCTTTGCGATGGTGTTGACGTTGGCTATTCCAGCGAGACAGATGTGGGGTCTAGAGAACTTTATTACCAAGCGACACTTGGAGAACATGTGCAAGATTGTGCTGCTGACCGGATCAATGGTCGGGTACGCCTACGGCATGGAGTTCTTCATCGCGTGGTACAGCGGCGAGGTGTACGAGTCCTTTGCCTTCGTCAATCGTGCATTTGGCCAATATGCATGGGCGTACTGGATTATGGTGTCCTGCAATGTGATTTGCCCACAGCTCTTCTGGTTCAAAGCCATCCGGCGAAGCCCGTGGACCATGTTCATCATTACTTTGTTTGTGAATCTGGGCATGTGGTTCGAGCGATTTGTCATCACCGTGACATCGCTTGCCAATGACTTCCTTCCGAGTAGTTGGGGCTGGTTCCAGCCGACGTGGGTTGATGTCTGCACGTTCTTTGGCAGTTTCGGGTTGTTCATGACCTTCTTCCTGTTGTTTATTCGCTTCCTGCCGATTCTGGCCATCTCTGAAATCAAGGGCGTCATGCCGCAAGCAAACCCACACGCTCACCATGACGATCATGATGAGGAGGCGCACGTATGAGTGCTTCGACGCCGAATCAAGCAGATATTTGGGGACTCGCAGCGCAGTTCACTTCGCCACGTGAAATCTACGAGGCCGCAGGGAAAGTGCGAGAGGCGGGCTACCGCTGGTTCGATTGTCATGTGCCCTTCCCGGTGCACGGCTTGGACAAGGCAATGGGGCTGCAATACACCATTCTCCCAGTAATCGTCTTCTTCGCAGGTTTGACGGGATTGTGCCTGTCGATCTTCCTGCAAGTGTTTACCAACTCGCTGGAACTGAATCTCTGGGCAATCGTGCCTGTGATTGGGTACCAGTTAGAGGTATCCGGTAAGCCACTCATCAGTGCTCCGGCGTTTGTGCCCGTGGCCTTTGAACTGACGGTGTTGTTCTCGGCTTTGACGACGGTGGCCTTCATGCTGCTACTGAACAAACTTCCGTGCTTGTATCACCCCGTTCTCAAATCGCCCAAGATGAAGCGGATTACCGACGATCGGTTCGTTCTTGTGATTGAAGCGAAAGATCCAAACTTTACCCGTGCAGAGACACAGTCCTTCCTTGAATCGCTCGGTCCCGAGCGAATTGTCGAGTTGGAGCCATAGATCCCATGAGTGGACCAGCCAAAGACAATCGACTGACAGGCCTGTTGTGGGAGATTCCGCGATGGATCATCTACACAGCCATCTTGATGACCTGTCTGGCGACTATTCCCCCAGCGGTCATTCTCTATGCACGCGCCGTGCCAAGTGACAAGCCGCGGATTCACCTCATTCAGAACATGGACAACCAACCCAAGTTCCGTGGGCAGCAGCAGAATCTCCTGTTCCGCGATGGCCGAGCGATGCGTCCGCCGGTGGCTGGTGCTGTGGCGGTCAACGACATGGTGGACGACACGCACTTTTGGCTTGGTCAGGTAAATGGGCAATATGCCACCAGTTTCCCGTCGCAGGTAACAGTGAACGATGCACTTCTAGACCGTGGCCGCCAGCGGTACGATATCTACTGCCTTCCATGCCACGGCGTGACGGGCGTGGGTGACGGACTGGTGCACAAGCGAGCCATGGTGCTGCTCAACAACAGTACCAATGGCACCGTGTGGGTCCAGCCGCGCAACCTCCATCGGCCTGACATGGCCGACCTCCCTCCTGGGCGACTTTTTCAGGCTATTTCCAACGGCTTTGGCAGCATGGCTGGCTACGCATCCCAAATTCCTCCTGCGGATCGCTGGGCGATCGTTTCCTGGGTGTACGCACTTCAAGTCGGGCGCAATGCGCCCGCCGCCGCCGTGCCCGGCTCAGAGTCACTTCCGGTGGTGAGTCATAACCTCGATGACGGAGGTGCCTCATGATGGCCGCTGACGGAATTCGAAACGACAATCGTCTGGGCGGATTGGGCCCAGTCATGGTGGTCGCCGGTCTGATCGTGGGACTGGGCTGCCTTGGGGCAACGCTTGGAATCGATGGCGTCTCCGGCTCAGCGATCTTTTGGAAGTCCTATCTGTTTGCATTCATGGCAGCGTGTGGTATTTGTCTAGGCGCGTTGTTCTTTGTCATGTTGCAGCACATCACCAAAGCCGGCTGGTCGGTGACGGTAAGACGTCCTGCCGAAGCAATGGCCGCCAATTTGCAATGGCTGTGGATTTTGTTCGTGCCGATTCTCGTGCTGGTGTGGTCCGGGCATGGGACCATTCTGTTTGAGTGGTGCGATACCGATTACATGCGGGGCGACCATGTGCTCGCGGGCAAGATGGGCTATCTCAATGCCACGTTCTGGTCGATCAGATCTATCATTTACCTTGCCTCGTGGGCGCTTCTCATAACCTTCTATCGACGGCAGAGCCTCGCCCAAGATCGGGACGGCGATGTTTGCCGCACCCTGAGCATGCAATGGTGGGCGCCAATCGGCATCATTGTGTACGCCATTACTCAAACATTTGCATCCATCGACTGGATCATGGCGATTCAGCCCAAGTGGTTCTCGACGATGTTCGGTGTGTACTGGTTTACCGTGTGCTGCACCGGGTTTTACTCAAGCATCATTCTGCTGCTGGTGTTCCTGCGGTCAACCGGTCGCGGTGGAAGCGTCTTTACCCAAGAACACTTCCATGACCTAGGCAAACTGCTCTTCGCCTTTGGTGTGGTCTTCTGGGCCTACATCGGCTACAGCCAGTACATGCTCATTTGGTACGCGAACATTCCTATTGAAACCGCGTGGTTTGTTCCGCGTCAACTCGGCGAGTGGACCTACGTGTCGTGGCTTCTTATCGCCGGGCACTTCGCATTGCCCTTCGTGTTGCTGGTTACCCGTTGGACGAAGCGATGGCGTGGCTCACTGGCCATAATCGCAACGTGGATGGTGTTGATGTTCCTGGTAGACATCTACTGGCTTGTCATGCCATCAGTCCCTGAAGCGGCTTTGGAGCATGCGACCAGTTGGGATCAACTTGCGACGCAAGCAACACAAGGCACTCTGCCTTTGGGTTGGAATCCATCTGTATTGGACCTCACCACGCTGGTGGGCATGCTTGGCCTAGTCGTGGCCGGGACTTTTCTGTATCTGGGGCGTGCCGCCTTGGCACCGACCCATGACCCACGCCTTCCCGAGGCACTGGCCTTCGAGAACTTCTGATGACACACTCCCCCGAAGACATCCATACTCCCCTCGCGGGCGCCGCCGAAGATCCATCCGCCGGACCAACTTGGTTGGTGGGTATTGCAAGTGCCATCCTGTTGTTGTCGGTCGTGCTGGCATCCATCTCGCTGTTCTATGCAGCCGAACGCCGTGAAGTTCAACACAAGGTTGTGTCCATCCGATCGCAGGAGAGCGAACTGATGCGCGAGGAACATCGCCTCGCGCTTGAGCAAATCCCGCACTGGGAGCAGTGGACGGATGCAGATGGCGTGTTGGCCGGTGAACGTACCTTGGTTGTTCCCATGGATGTGGCGCGTGACTTGGTCAAGAAGCGCTGGAGTGGGGCAAGTAACTGAGTACAGCATGATCATGATGAGCCGTTTAATTCGATGTCTTTTGGTCGCCACCGCGGTCGGGGCTGTCGTGTCACCAGCGATGGGCCAGATCATGGCAGAGGAACTTCCCCCCGAACTTGATGGCGTGGGAATTGTGCAGCGCCTCGACGCACAGGTCCCCCTTGACCTGACGTTTGTTGATCACACGGGCAAGGATGTTCAGTTGTCGCAGCTGATTGACGGCACGCGGCCTATTTTGTTGACATTGAACTATTACCGCTGTCCGATGTTGTGCAGTTTGACTTTGAATGGCCTAGTTGATGGCCTTCGAGGCATGAACCTGAAACTCGGCAGCGACTACGACATTGTGACGGTCAGTATCAATCCTGATGAGGGTCCGGAACTGGCCGCCCAAAACAGAGCGGGCTATCTTGCGGCTATTGGTGATGAGGCATCCGAGTCGGCGTGGCCATTTCTTGTGGGTGAACAAGCCGATATCGAAACGCTCGCCAAGTCCGTTGGTTTTGGCTACCGATACGACGAAACGAGCGGCGAGTACGCTCACACAGCAAGTGTCGTTTTCTTGACGCCAGATGGCGTGATTTCCAAATACATGAACGATGTGCGATTCAACCCCCGTGATGTGCGATTTGCGCTGATCGGTGCGTCGCAGGGCAAGATCGGCACCTTGATGGACACATTCTTGCTGTTCAATTGCTTTCAATGGGACCCCGAAGCAGGAAGTTTCATCCCCAGTGCATGGAAGATCATGCGAATGGGTGCTGGCTTGACGGCCGTTGTGCTGGCCGTAGGCATCGTGATTCTGCTTCGCACAGATCCACGCCGCAACGCAGGGATTTCTGATCATAACACCGTCGAACGAACGGCGGTCCTGAAGACTGGTGGGATGCAGGCATGAGCATGTTAGGACTGCTGGCAACGACGACGGAGATGAAACTCGGTGAAGCGACGTCCAACGGCACCTTCTGGATGCCCGAGAGCGCGTCGACCATAGCGCCTGAGATCGACTTCGTCTTTGACTTTATCAATTGGATCAGCGGCTTCTTCTTTGTGTTGGTTGTTTTGATGTTGGTTTGGTTCGCCATTCGCTACAGAATTAAGAAGTCCTCGCATAAGGCGTTTACTCCTGATGCGCCGACTCACAACACGGCCTTGGAGTTGACTTGGACTGCGGTCCCGATCCTGCTCGTGAGTGTGATGTTTTGGTTGGGCATGGAGGGGTATCTCAAGGCTGTTGAATCGCCCGAGGATTCCTACCCTGTGCAAGTCACCGGCGTGAAGTGGCAGTGGACGTTCCAGCATCCAGAATATGGCGTGACCGAGGGGTCGGAACTGACCGTGCCATTGAATCGACCTGTCCGGTTGCTCATGACCAGCGGAGGCCCAACGGCGGTGCTCCATAGTCTGTTCATCCCAGCCTTCCGCGTCAAACAAGACGTTGTGCCTGGTCGGTACACCAGCTTGTGGTTCCAAGCCACCATTCCCGGCCAGTACCGTTTGTACTGCACGGAGTATTGCGGCAAGGACCACTCCAAGATGCTGGCTGTTGTCAATGTGCTGCCCGAAGATGAATTTCAGGAAACGATGGGCAAACTTGCACGCGAATACGAAAACCTCGATGATGAGGCGTTGCCCGCCTACGCCATGACGCGTCTGTACGCCCGATGCGAGAAGTGTCACTCACTCACTGAAAAATCTGGTATCGGACCATCCTTTAAGGGACTCTGGCAACGAACGAAGAACGGAACAACCGTCTTTGCCAACGGCACTACCCTCAAGAGTCTCATGGGCCCGGGCGGCGAGTTTGAGGTTCCAGAGAACTACCTCCGCGACTCAATATTGAATCCGCAGCACTACATCGTGCAGAACTACACCGGTGTGATGCCGACGTTCAAGGGGCAGCTCAAGGAACGGCAGATCGACGCGTTGGTTCTGATGCTCAAGAACATGGACCAGCTCGTCGACGAGCAGGGGAATCCTATTGAAAGCCCAGACCTTGAGGGCGCCGACATCTCCACGGGATCGGACAAATGACCGTGGAAGGAATTAGCCATGACCACCATTAGCCCAACGCCACTAAACCAACCTGTGCTTGCTGGCGAAAACTATCTGACTCATACACGTGGTCTCTTGTCGTGGCTGCTGACGCTTGATCACAAGCGAATTGGGCTGATGTACTTAGTCTCGGTTTTGGCGGCATTCCTGCTTGGGGGCATCTTTGCGATCTTGGTACGAACGCAGTTGCTGGTGCCCGAGGGCCTGATCATGGATCAGGACGAATTCAACCAGGCATTCACGCTTCATGGCGGAATCATGGTCTTCCTGGTCATCATTCCAAGTATCCCCGCGGCCTTGGGCAACTTTGTGTTGCCCATCATGCTCGGTGCCAAGGACGTTGCATTCCCCCGTCTGAACCTTTTTAGTTACTACTTGTGGGTTATTGGTGCCATTTTGTTGGTGCTATCTATCTTCACAGGCGGCTTGGATACGGGCTGGACGTTCTACACGCCCTACAGCGTGAACTCGGCAGCGGGTGGCGTCGTCCCAGCCCTTGCCGGCGCGTTCGTCCTGGGCTTCTCTTCGATTTTCACGGGCATGAACTTCATCGTCACCATCCATCGCTTGCGACCCGCTGGCATGACGTGGTTCCGCATGCCACTCTTCTTGTGGTCGATTTATGCCACCGCTGTCATTCAGGTGCTTGCTACGCCAGTGCTGGGAATTACGTTGGCACTACTCATTGTTGAACGTTTATTTGGGATCGGTATCTTCGACCCAGCCCTTGGTGGTGACCCGGTGCTGTATCAGCACTTCTTCTGGTTCTATAGCCATCCGGCGGTCTACATTATGATCCTCCCGGCTATGGGCATTGTGAGTGAATTGATCTCGGTGCACAGCCACCGCCACATCTTTGGATACTCCTTTATCGCATGGAGTTCAATCGCCATCGCGATCTTCTCCTTCATCGTGTGGGGACACCACATGTTTACTGCGGGGCAGTCTCCACTGATGAATGTGGTGTTCTCACTCATTACGTTCAGCGTGGCCATTCCATCGGCCGTGAAGGTGTTCAATTGGTTGGCAACGATGTACAAAGGGGCTATCAGTTGGACGACCCCCATGCTGTATGGCATGGGCTTCATCTGCCTATTCATGATTGGTGGTTTGACCGGGCTGTACTTGGGCACACTAGCGACCGATGTACACCTGCATGACACCTACTTCATCGTTGCGCACTTTCACTACACCATGATGGGTTCTGCATTGATCGGCTTCATCGGTGGTTTGCACCACTGGTGGCCCAAGATGACCGGAAAAATGATCAATGAGAATGCCGGACGAATCGCGTTCGCTTTGTTCTTCATCGGCTACAACCTGACGTTCTTTACCCAGTTCATGCTGGGAAGCCACGGTATGCCCCGACGATATGCAACCTACCCCGCAGACGCGGGGTTTCAGACCTATCACATCGTGTCATCCATTGGGTCATACCTCATGGCGATCGCGTTCTTCATGATGGCGTGGTACTTCCTTGCATCCCTGTTTGGAAATCGCCGGGCATCGGCTAACCCGTGGGGCGGCCGCAGCCTTGAGTGGCAGTGCACATCACCACCGCCCTTTGATAATTTCTCGGAGCAACCCGCCGTGGGTGACTGCTACGATTATTCGGTGCTCCGCTGGGATGAAGCCACGAATGGCTACATCTGGCGAGAGGACGTCGAACATCCAGGCCACCGCGATCATGAGGAGGCCTCGCACGCCTGAGGGCGGCGGGCTGGAAGGAACATCACGTGAGCCAGTTGCACGCACATGCCAACACACACGAGGAAGACCACGAGCATGGTCACCCGAACTTCTTGCAGCATCACTGGAATAATCCAGTGCAGCAGTTTGAAGCCGGAAAGCTCGGAATGTGGCTGTTCTTGGCGACCGAGATTCTGTTATTTGGTGGTCTGTTCTGCGCGTATGCCATCTGGCGAGCCAATCACCCTGAGATCTTCAAGTACGGCAGCCAATTCCTCAGCACCAAGTGGGGGGCCATCAACACCGCTGTGCTGTTGACCAGTTCTTTGACGATGGCCATGGGAGTCACATTTGCGGCCCGGGGCAAGATGAAGTCGGTGATCCTCTGTTTGATCTTGACACTGTTTGGCGCTGGTGGCTTCATGGCCATCAAGTACGTCGAATACAACCACAAATTCCATGAGGGTTTCTATCCAGGCATGGGTTTCTACAGTGAGCCTCATGCATCAGAACTTTGGTTACCGATGGACGAAACGGCGAAAGCCAAGCGAGCCAAGCGTCTAGAGCATGAGGCCGTCCAGTCGCAGGCAACACTGGCTGCAGCAATCGTCCGTAACGAATTCCCATCACCTCCAAAAGAAGCGCAGCAGTGGGATCAGCCCGTTGCGGGCGGTGCCCCAACAGGACTGGTCACGGACCAGCAGTTGATCGACACCATTGAACTCAGTGCCTTTCTTCCAGCAAGTTTCATTGGCGATAACGAAGACATTCCATCGGAACTGGCTTACGCCGAACATCACAACGCTGGTGAAATTCCAACCCTGCCCCACCCATTGCAGGATCCAGAACGTCCGGTCAATGCTCAGAAATTCTTCACAATCTACTTCCTGATGACTGGATTGCATGGCATCCACGTTGTTGCCGGCGGATTCGTGATTCTCTGGCTGTTGCTACTGACGATCAAAGGGCGTTTTAGTCGTGAGTACTACACACCGATCGACCTTGGCGGCCTGTATTGGCACATCGTCGATGTGATTTGGATTTTCCTTTTCCCGCTGTTCTATCTGATCTGACGGAGCGTTCAAGATGTCATCACATGATCACGAGCATGGCGCCGTCGGGCACATCGTTCCCATCAAGTTGTTGGTGCTTACGTGCTTGGTCCTTCTCTTTTTGACGGCCGTCACGGTATGGGTTACCAAACTGGACTTTGAAGCGATGCAGATGTCTGAGATGAATATTATCGTGGCAATGGGCGTCGCTGTTGTGAAGTGTATTCTGGTGGCGCTCATCTTCATGCATCTTCGATGGGACCGCAGCTTTGTCGGTTTCATCTTTCTGGCATCAATTCTGTTCGTGGGTATTTTCATCGGCTTTGCGCTGCTTGATACAACGCAGTATCAGCCATCGATGATTCCTGGCAACTCAGCGGAAATCCAAGAGCAACTCGACACTCTTCAAGCCGACCTGATAACAAATCAGGCCGCGGGCGATGCCCATGCAGGCGACGGTCATACCGAAACTAAACACTGACGCATCTCAGGGTGCGGGGGCTCGCGGTGTCTTTCGTGATCAACACGAACAGGTTGCGGCAGGGACCTTTGGGCTCTGGGCGCTGCTGGCGACTTTGGCCATGCTCTTTGGTGGTCTGGTCTTGGCAGTTCTGGCGGTGCGTTTGGGGAGCGATGATTGGCCCACGTCACTTCCACATCTTCCATGGCAAGTGTGGGTGAGCACTGCGGCAATCATTGGTTGCAGCGTGGCCTTTGCTGAGGCGGTTGCGGCCGATCGGCGAGGGAGCGATACCGGTGTTCGAGCGGCCATGGCGACCGCACTGGTCGGGGCGGTGGTGTTTACGGGAATGCAGACGTGGGCATGGTTCAGTTGGTACGAGACGATGGGTGCGTGGGAGGCCTCCACGCAGACCCACCGCGTGGCCATCATGGGTTTTTGGGTGTTCACTGGGCTCCATGTAGCCCACGTGCTTGGTGGACTGGTTCCACTGGCCATGCTCGTGTGGTACGCGGTGGCTCGTCGTTGGACGACGTCTAGGCGAGGCTTTCTAGGCCACGCAGCGATCTATTGGCACTTTCTTGATGTGGTGTGGGTGCTGCTGGTCGTGACCATGCTTGTAGTATTGTGATGGTCGTGCTTCCGAAGTAAGGCCGGTGGGCTCTGGAGTCGATGCGGGAATGTGGAGTGCGTAATGAATTGGCGAGTTGTCATCACCGTGATCGTGTCAGGTCTTGCTGTGGTTCCGGTGCAGTCAGCCGAACTGTTGGTGCCCGAGACCTACTCGACCATCAACGACGCGATCTATTACGCCGCCAACGGGGATTCCATTTCGGTTGGGCCCGGTACTCATCAGCAGACATGGGGACCGGCGGTCATTGCAAATAACAGCAAGTCGCTGCACATCTATGGTCGCGATGGAAGTTCGGTCACCACGCTCAATGGTGGTGGTGGAATGGGTATCTGGCTCTCTGGAAGCATTACCAGCAATTCGCTGATTGAAGGCTTTGCCATCACCAACAGCAGCCCAGGTGTCTGGTTGGACCAGTCGTCGGCGACGCTGCGTGATGTGCACATCGTCGGCTGCAGCAACAATGCGTTCGGCGGCGGGTTGAAGGTGCAGGGGGGACAGCCAAGCTTTGAAGACGGATCGATCCAACAGTGCTGGACGTCAAGTAGTTACGGCGGTGGAGTCAGTGTGGAGTCCGGCGCGACGCTTTCGATGACCGATGTATTGATCGATGACAACGATGCCCCCTTGAGAGGTGGCGGCGTGTCACTATCCAGTTCACACGCCAACATGACGCGGTGCGTGATATCAAATAACACGGTGAGCGGTTTTGGAGCGAGTGGCGGCGGCATCAGTGTGGACCCATCTAGCAGCGTGTCAATGTCGGGATGCTTGTTGCAAGACAACCTTGCCGACAACGGAGGCGGACTGTATTCAGATGGCAACGGCTTGCGAGTTTACGCGCAGGGCTGTCTGTTCTTAAGCAACACAGCGTCGCTTGGCGGAGG
>CAZGFN010000007.1:11063-19104 GCA_964524945.1 uncultured Isosphaeraceae bacterium | reverse complement strand
TCGGCGAGCAGTGTGTCATTGGGCCTGTGCGTCTTCGGGGCGAACCTCGGTAACAGCGATGGTGGCGGGGTCTTGCTTGGCGGAGGGGGCGACATCGATGCGTGTGAATTCATTTTCAACTCGGCTGGCAGTGGGGCCGCGGTGTACTCAAACGGGCCGCCCGTGACGCCCGTGACGATCGGCTCGTCCCAGTTTTGTGCCGACCCCCCATCTTCTGAAACCGTTGAGGGGCCTGTTGTGGATGCAGGTGACAACATCTGGGCGTGCCCGTGTCAGGGGGATGTCAATGCAGATGGCTTGTTTACCTCCGTGGACTTGTTGGAGATGCTTCGCTGGTTCGGTACCAACTGCGTCGAGAGTCAACTTGACCGCAATCAAGATGGTCTCATCAGTGTGCCCGACCTCCTGCTGCTCTTGCAAGCGTGGGGACCTTGCTGATTGTTCAGCGAAGATCCGGCTGCTCTTCAGCTGTGCGGAGTGATCCAACGACCCCCGCACGATCGACAGTCGCGGACAGATCATCTGGCGTGCCGTGCAGCCCGTCTGGACCAGCGCTGCTCAAACGTACGAAGACATCTTCGTTGTCGATGATGACCAGCGCCACTGGGGCATTCCATCCGTCCTGTGGCATGGGGGTGGCCACCGCTTCTTGTACGTTCCTTGGCTCGAGCGATGAAGCCCACGAGGTCATGGCTTCGTGGGTACGCGTCCGGGCCGCTTCGTTGGCGGCGTCTCGCATTGGGTTGCTGCGATAGCGATCACCGCTCAACTTGAAGCGGCCATCAGAGATGGTCGGCGGGTAGGTGTTGTCACTACGGTCAACGTCGGCCAACTCATCGTGTGGATCAAGCGTGACTGACGCGATGGCCTTGTCTCGAATGAGAAGTTTTGAAGTTGACCGCGGGTCACTCCTCCAGAGGTCGGCAGGCAACACCAGTTCTTCCACGGTGTCGTCCTCGTATGTGATTTTGATTGGTAGGGGCATGATCAGACCACCGTTGCTTCGAAATCGCAATACGTGGAATCTCGACTGTGTGTTGAGTAAGGCTCGCTCATCCTCATCGAGTTCAGCCATCAGTTTCTCATAGGCGCGTGTGTCGGCCGGTGTCACGCCATGTTTGTCGCGAGTGCTGTAGAAGTCGATGAGTTCGGGATGACGATCCGTGCGACGATTTTTTCCGGCGTTTCGCTGTGCGGTCACGGTTTCGGGTTCGCGTTTGGCCTCATCTTCGCGGTCAATCTCTCTCTCAACGGCAGGCTTTCCACTATGCACACGAAAAGTTTCAACTGATTCCAAGCAGACATCGACCGGTCGCGTGTCATAGAACCATCCGCGCCAGAACCAGTCAAGATCACGGCCGCTTGCGTCTTCGATGGTGCGAAAGAAGTCTGCTGGTTCGGGTCGTTTGAAGGCCCATCGATCGGTGTAGGCATGCATGGCATGGTCGAACAAGTCTCGCCCAACAACGGTTTCTCGCAGAATGTTCAATGCGGTGGCTGGCTTGGCGTAGGCGTTGGGGCCAAATTGCAGGATCGACTCGCTGGCCGTCATGATGGGACGCGAGTTGTCGACATCTCGCATATAGCCGGTGATGGCGCGGGGAAGTCCGCGACTTCGGGCGTAGTCCTCTTCCCAGGTCCGCTCGGCGAGGAACTGGTGATAGGTGTTGAGACCTTCATCCATCCACGTCCACTGCCGCTCGTCGCTGTTGACAATCATCGGAAACCAGAAGTGTCCGACCTCATGGATGACCACTGAGATCAGTCCGTACTTAGCTCGTTCCGTCCAGGTGCCGTCATCTTCGGGACGCGGGCCATTGAAAGTCATCATCGGATATTCCATGCCTCCTCCGACGACCCCATTGACTGACCACGCCACCGGCCACGGATATGGCATGGCCGTTTGGGAGTACGACTCCAGCGCGTGGGCGACCGCATGCGTGGAGTACTTGTCCCAGAGTCCATCTCCCTCGGCCGGCCACATGGACATGGCCATAGCGGTGTGGTTCGAGCCTGGGATCGGTACGCCCATCGCGTCCCAGGCGAAGGCTGGCGACGCGCTGAAAGCGAAGTCGCGCACGTTGTCCGCGGAGAAACGCCAGGTCGCGGTCTGTTCGCTCGGCGACGCAACCAAGGCATCGGACTCGCCTCGCGTCACGATCTGAACCGGACGCGTTGACGAGCGGGCTTGGTCGAATCTCTCCCGCTGGGTCGGCGTGAGGACTTCTCGGGGATTCTGCAGTTCACCGGTGGCGCCAACGAGATAGTTCTCCGGCACCGTAATGTTGACGTCGTAGTTACCAAACTCGAGGGTGAATTCGCCTCGTCCAAGAAACGGCCGTGTTTGCCATCCGTCGTAGTCGGTATAGGCCGCAAGGCGAGGAAACCACTGTGCGATCTGATACAGGGTTCGTCCGTCGTCAAATACCTCGTATCCACTGCGCCCACCGATGGTGTCGGGCACGACCAGACTGTTCCATTCGATATCGAGTTTCGTCGTACGTCCTGGTGCCAGGGGTGTCGGGAGATCGATCCGCATCATGGTGTCGTCGATGATGTAGTCCAGCGCCTTGCCGTTTTCATCGGTGACCGACTGGACCGTCACACCTCCGGGAAAGTCTTCGCTTTCGAGTTGGCTTCGAAGCCCATCGAAAGACATTCCTGAGTCCAGATTGGGCGCGCGTCGGGCCATGCGCCCGCGAGATTCCGGCTTGAACTTGTTCTGGTCGAGTTGGATCCAGAGCCAGTGCAGCGTATCTGGGCTGTTGTTCTTGTAGGTGATGCGTTCCGATCCTTCGATGCGGTGCGCCTCAGTGTTGAGCGTGACATCGATTGTGTAGTCGACCTGTTGCTGCCAGTAGTCGGGGCCAGGTGCGCCACTGGCCGTTCGGAAACGATTCGGCGAGGGCAATTCCATGTCATCGAGGCGTGCAAAGGGATCAGTACGCGGAAGTGTCCGCTCGGGTCGCCATGGATGGTCATCTGGGTGGGCTGTTGCCAACGTCGTCAGGGCCATTACGCACAGAAACATGGACCGCATCATGGAGCCTCCTGTCAGGGGAGGTGCCACCATAGCGAAGCGTCTTGTGCCAAGGCGTCTTAGGTCATGGACACGGGCCAAATGACCCCACAAGGAGGAGCAGATCATCGACTCCGACGTGCCCGTCGCCAGTAACGTCTTCCGGACATCCATCGCACGGTCCCCATGCGCCTAGCACCGCGAGAATCTCGTTTGTGTCCACAGTGCCATCGCCGTCAATATCTCCTGGGCACGGCTGCGCAGAACAGTCGATGCGCTCCATATAGACATTGTCGATGGCCGCTTCGACGCGCGACGATTCGTTGAGGTCTGACGCGACGAATTGAATTCGGAACATATCGTTGACTTCAAAGTCCGAAACGTCCGTCAGTGAGTAGGTGGACGTTTGCCAGTTGCCTTCGACCTCCGGTCCAGTGGTGCCCGTTTGTTGCAAGACTGTCCATGTGGCACCATCGTCATCGGAGATGTTGACGACCCAGACGTCGTCTTCTACATTTCCACCGCCACCGATATTTCGATACCACCAGCAGTAGGAGATATTTTCGACGCCAGTTGCGTTGATTGTCGGTGATGTCAGCGTTGTGCTGCCGCCATCGACATCACCGCCACCTCCGGCGGTGTTCTCGGTGATCCAACACTCGCTTGCTGCGCCATCGCAATCAGTGGTGGGCCGATTGCCACCACCGGCGGGAATGCCTCGTTCCCAGAATCCATCGGTGGCATCACCGCCAACCGTCCAACCAGGGTCAGTCGATCCGTCATCGTCAAAGACCACCACTGGTTCTGACCACGCGGAGATGGATGAGTTGCGTACATCAGGTGCGTTAGGTGGAAGGAACGTATTTTGGTCGTCGGTCGTGCGTGCCCAGACGAACCAGTCCACATTGACGCCGCACTGGGCGTTCGGGAAGTGTGCCAAGAAGTCGCCGCTGCCGAGGTCTTCAAGGTCCACAGGGCCGGTGATGCCATTTTGTCCAGCATAGAGCCTCGCGGTGCCTGGCTGATAGGCGCCAAGCACACTGTCGATGCGGACGGGAAGCGTCGTGGAACCATCGGGCAGGATGTGCGTGGGTGGCCCTTGTGGGAGCGTGATGCTCAGCCACGCGATCGGGGGCACATTGAGCCCATGAACCCCGAATCCTTGTTCGATCTGGGTGTAGTGAGGCGATCCATTGGCAAGATCAGCATCATCGTCATCAAGGGTGACAAAGTCGATGGCGATGGCATCGTTGATCTCGGTTCCGTTGTGCAGCAGAATGCTGTCGACCGTTAGGCGACTGATGATGTTTTGTGCGTTTAATGGGTCACTGGATTCAAGGGCCATCCATGTGTCGTACACACAGCCGGAAATGAGTTGCCCGCAGGAGTGAATTGCACTTCCACAGGATGAACAACTTGTTTCGGAGTACTCGCAGTTGTTGTCGGCATTTCGGATTCCACTGGCGCAGTTGCCTTGAAAAAATCCTGGCGACATAATTGGATCGCCTGTCATGATTAGTGCGATGCAGTCGGCCATTCCTTCGCCATACTCGCCTTGCCCAGAGCCGGCCTCAGCGATGAGGTGGTGCCCATATTCATGGAAGACAATGTGACCGAAGGCCGTGTTGTTGCATCCGCCGCCGGATTGATAGAAGTTAATCGATGAGTAGTCGTAATAGGCATTGCATGTGTCGGCGATATTGACATTGACTGGCCAATTGGTTTCCGTGCCAATGGTCGGGTAGCTTGGGTTGACTTCTAGAATGAAGTCCCGTACGAGGTTGGCATCGCGATAGGCCACAGTTTGTGCCATGATCAGTTCGGTTTCGTCTTCGTTGTGCAGAACTTCAACATGATCTTCGTTCATTATGTCGACCGATACGATCGCATCGGAGCCTGCTTCATTGTTGACATTGAACCAGGGGCCTCGGAGTTCCGACTCGACTAAGACAATTCCTGTTGCGGGCGCTGAGAAAAAGCCATCCGCATCTGTTGTTACGACCGTTCCGTCGACAGTGACGTAGGCCCACGGAAGTGGTTCTGTCACCGTTGTGTCACATTCCCATGCGGACCACCCGTCGTTGACGCGTCCCGACACGGTTCCGGTGACATCGCCCATTGCTGCAGCGGCCAGCGACAGCCCGCAGTGGAGGATGCGGTCTTCTTCGTGAATGACTTCCCCAGTCTGCGCGTCGATGATCAAACGAATCTTGGTGTAGTTGGCATCGCGATTGGTGCCAACGGCGGCGACTGTGTCGACCACCAAGCGTGGGGGATGGATGTCATCTCCAATGCCGGCAAAGATCGCCGTTGTTGGCGATTTGGTGAGGTGAGCCTGTGGTCCCAGTGTCCGAGCGGCTGCCATCGTCGAGAGGATCATGGAGTCTTGTGCTGTGATGGATCGTGGCGGATTCCATCCCATCGTGGGATGCAGATCCGCCGAGGCGAGCACTACAACCGGTGTTGTGCCGTTGCGAACCAGCACCTTGAGGCTCGAACCAAAGACTGGAGTATCGCCGACGACTTGATCAAATGTTGCCAGCGTGAACTTGAATGATCCCGTCAGGGCGTCGTAGCCCAACGCTTGGGCGTCGCCGCTGCGTCGTAATTGCGTGGGTTGCAGGCCCCACATCGCTGCGGCCTCAACCACAAAGCGGTCTGCAGCTTCCGCAGCAGTCCTGCCGGTGGTCATTGGGGCACCAAAGACCCGATCGATACGACCACCATTGGTGTGGTGGAGTCTGGCGGACGACGAGATGCTCTTGAGCGTGCCCATGGCTTCCGCCATGGAGGGCTGAGTCAACGTGGTCGTCGCCAAGGTGGCGATCGCGGCGAGTGTGAGCAGCATTGTGTGGTCCCTTTCTATCTCTCTGCAGTGTGCCCCGAACTCCTAACCCTACGCCAATGAACATGATAATCGTCCCTAAAATCCCCGTTTCTGTTGGCCTTCGTACCAGTTCTGCTACGAAGGCGGCTCGGGAGACCCTCATTGGCTCAGCGTTGGGTGGCCGCAGCGTCCATGGCGGCGGCCGCATGCCACAGTCCTTGCCGCACCACGACCTCTGGTGGCGCAAGCACCTCGATGCGAGGGGGGCGGTCGCTCAGTTGGGCGATGACTTGGTGACCACCGATCATGACTTTCAGGGGCCCATCGGCAGCTTGCACTGTGTTGGCGGCTAGGAGCATGGTCTCACTTCCTACCGACAGGATGGCCACCGGTGCTTTGGGGGCGTTTCCTGGCGGCGGTCCGGGAAGTTCAAAGAGCAATCCCCTCGAACGGTAGTACGAATTCGGGTCACCTTTGTCGTATCGCTTCTCAAGGTTCACATCTTCGGCGATCACCGTGGTGTCAGGATGCGACTCCATCCAATCAGCCCACGAGACCAGCCGAAGAGGCACTGACGTGAGTGTGCGATCCGGTCCTGTCACAGCACGCCCGCTCCACTGCGACAGGAGCGGCGGGGGCATTTCATCATTGCTTCGGGGATAGAGCAACTGGGTGCCCCCGACGACCAAGCCACTGACTCCCAGCCTCAACACTTCACCGTTGCTGCGCCGGTCGAAGACGCGGGGGCTTGCCGATGGCCAGTGCCAAGTCACGGCGATGGGGACGCCGCCCAACTCATCGTGTACGACTTCGTGAATATGAAGCATGCGAATGGGGTACGCGCGATGGTGACCGTCAATGCTGACGCCGATGACGGCATCACTTGACACGAGATACTGATTGCGCGAATCAACCGCCGCGACGACCTCCGAGCCTTGCAAGATGCCCGGTGGGGCATCGAGTACTGGCACCATGTCGCGATGCAACATCGCGGTTCGGATATCTGCAACCTCGGGCACGCGCGGCGTATCCAAGTTGAAGCCGTAGGTGGCCGGATTGCGTCCATCGCCCGGTGGTCGCTCGACCATTCGGAGCACTGCTGGGGCAAGTGCCCAAATCAACACCGCCAGCAACAACGCTACGCCTCCCAGTAGTACCCATCCACCTTCAAAGAAGGTCGGCCGGCCGGTTCGTGGCGATGGTTTCACGAGACCTCCATGGGTGCAGGGGGCAGGATAATCGGCTGCGATATTGGAACCGGTTGCCGATCCAGAACCATCATCAGCAAGACTATTGGCAGGTAGGCCAAACTGGCTAGGAAAGCGCGGCGGGCCGTCACGCGGGTTCGCGTTCGATAGAACACCAAACACTTCCAGGCAAACCACGCTCCAATGAGCACCGATCCGATCGAGTACGCCAGCCCGGTCAAATGCATCGATGTCATTAACAGTCCAAGGGGGATGAGCAGCATGGCTGAGATCAGCGTCGCTTCGCCAAGAATGCGTTCCCCACCGGCGACCGATGGAAGCATGCGAAACCCAGCGGTTTCATATTCCTCTCGATACATCCACGCAAGCGTGAGAAAGTGGGGCAGTTGCCACAAGAACAAGATCGCAGCGAGGACGAGTCCGCCTGAATCAATCGTGCCGCGAATCGCCACCCACCCAACCAGTGGTGGAATGGCACCCACGACGGCGCCGATGAGCGTGTTGAGGGTACTCAGAGGTTTCATTGGCGTGTAGGCCAGCACGTACAACAGCAGGGTCAGTAACGCCAATCCGGCGGAGTAGAAATTGACCAGTATTGCCAGGATCGCCACGCCACTGTATCCAAGCACGATGGCAATGATCCATCCATGTACGGCACTCATGCGACCACTGGGAAGGGGGCGATTGCGTGTTCGTGTCATCAACGTATCGCGGCGAACCTCGATGACTTGATTGATCGCGTTAGCGGCCGCGGCGCACATCAGTGTGCCAAGCACCGTCCAAAGGACCAGCAGCCACTGAATATCGTTGCCACTGGCCATGATGGCGCCCACGCCGGCGGTGATCACCACTAATAGGCTCAACCGAAGTTTGGTCAGGTCTGCATACAGATGCAGGAGTCCGACACGGGGTTGTGGCGGCGTGCTCTCTGTGGTGTTGGCTGCGGTGTTGGCTGCGGTGTGCGACATGGAGACTCCTGGCAGCGGA
>CAZGFN010000007.1:0-10963 GCA_964524945.1 uncultured Isosphaeraceae bacterium | reverse complement strand
GGTGTTGGCTGCGGTGTTGGCTGCGGTGTGCGACATGGAGACTCCTGGCAGCGGATTCGCCGGCCAACCAAAGGGAGCCTAGTATACTCGGCTGCCCAAACGAATCCGTCACACCACCGCACTTCAAAGGGCGTGTTTATGAGCATGGCCACACACAGCAGCGTCCCGACGTCAATGTTGTCCGATCACATTGCCAGAGTGTTGGCGGCTGGATTTGGCGCTACGACATTGATGTGGCTGTGGAGTTACCTGGCAATTCTGTTGCAAGGGGCTGGACTCGGGGATGTGCTCTTTGGATTGGCCATTCTGTCGCTGCTTGGAGGTGGGGCTGTAGCAGGTCGCGTCGACCTCTCTATGGATGTCGCTCAAGCGAGCATTTTTCGCGGTGTTGTTCGAGGGCTTGCCACTGGATTTGTGGCCGCGGTAATCAATCTCCTGGTGCTAGCGAGTTTGCTGCGAAGCGATCTGGGCGGCGGTGAATGGTGGCTGGTCGGAACACTCTTTGGCTGCATCGTGGTGGGCGGAATTGGTGGTGGCGTGGGCGCCATGTTTGGATCGTGGCGAACTGGCGGTAACTGGCGGAGCATCTTCTGCTGGGTTGCGGCCGGGCTGACCTTCTTCATGATTGTCACGGGCGGTGTTGTGACGGGCTTTGAAGCAGGGTTGGCCGTGCCGGACTGGCCGAATTCCTATGGACACAACATGCTGCTGTATCCGCTATCAGAGATGACTGCCAATCCTGATAGCGGCATCTTCTACGAGCACGCGCATCGTTTGACAGGCATGTTCGTGGGCTTTACATCCATCGTGTTGTGTCTTGTGTTGTGGATGTCAGATGACCGCATTGGTCTTGGTTTGCTCGGGACGGCCATCTTGGTATTGGTGATTGCGCAAGGTGTGCTCGGTGGTCTACGTGTCACGGGTGTGTTGACGTTCAGCCAAGACGCATCAGATTTGGCGCCAAGTACGGCGATTGCCATAGCTCACGGGGTGCTTGCGCAAGTTGTGTTGGCTGCCATGGCGGTGACTGCGGGGATGACCAGCACGCGTTGGCGGCGGGGACCGGTGCCACTTGGAGAAGGCAACCAATCGACGGATCGCACGTTGGCGGTGCTATTGGTGGTCTGTTTACTCTTGCAACTGGGCTTGGGCGCTGCCTATCGTCACATCGGAACCGAAATTGGCACGCGGGCGCCCGGCGCGACCCATGCGTTGATGGGACACATTGTTATGGCCGTGGTTGTAGCGGTGCTGGGTGTCTTTGTCGGACTTCGTGGATCTGGCATGGTCGGCCGCGATGATGTATTTCGCTGGCTTGGTCGCGCTTTTCTCATCATGGTTGGGTTGCAGATTCTTCTTGGATTTGCCGCTGTAGCAGCCGTCCTGCTGCGTCCCGAAGCAGGCACGACCGCCGATGTGCCAGTATGGGAGGTGCTTGTGACCAGTGGTCATCAAGCCAACGGCGCCCTCATGTTGTCTACTGCTACGCTGCTGTGTGTATGGTACTGGCGAGTGATAGACATTTCGGAGCCTGTCAATGATGGATGATCAAGGCATTATTGGATTCGATACAGGCGACCTTCCAGAAGGTCCCAACTTGCCCGGGCGGGTCATCGTTGAAGCGTCAATCGACAAAGTATTTGACCAGATGGAATCCTTCTTGTTGGAAGCAAGCCGTGAAGCCATGCTTGCGCACGGAGCTTTTCACCTTGCCGTGTCTGGGGACATGCAGTTACAACCGTTTTGGCGGCAACTCATGTATGACCCGGACGCCCGCGGACTTCCATGGCATGCAACGCACCTCTGGTTCACGGAAGATTGGTCGCTTCCAGTTGGGGATCCGCGACGAACCTTGACGCGACTTCAAGACACGATTATCGAACACTCGGGGGTGCTTCCAGAGCACGTTCATCCGATGCCTGTAAAAACTTCCGGTGGTGCGTTTTCCTATGCTCGCGAAATTTCGGATTGGACCGGTGGGGGCATCTTGAGGACGCCGGGTTTCGATGCGGTGGTGGTCGCCGCTGGCCCCGGAGGTGGGGTGGCAGGCTGGCAGCCCGCGGAGTTGATCGATCCAGATGATGGCGGCTTAGTTATGCAGCACCGTGGAGGCCCCGATGGCGACGATGATGGGTTGTCTTTATCGCTGACTGGACTATCCAACGCAACGCACTTGCTAGTTATGGTCATAGGCGAATTGGCGGGATCCAGCCTGCGAGATGTGGAACGGACGGAACTGTGCCCAGTGTCGATTCTGCGTCAAGGCTCGGGAGATGTTCGCTGGTTTTTTGACGCTCAGGCGGCTGCCGCTGCGAGTTAGTGGTTCTTCCCACTAATAAATTCCTCCAGCAGAATGGCCGCCGCAACAGCATCACTACCGGGTCCTCCACGCTGACCGCGGAGGCGGTGTTCTGCCTCGAAACTTGTGAGTCGTTCATCGAGATAGTGCACAGGCAAATCAGTAGCCTGCGATAGCGTTGATCCAAACAGCCGAGTGAGTTCAGCACGTGGCCCTTCGGTTCCATCCATGTTGAATGGCATACCAAGGACGATGGCATCTACGCCATGTTCGCTGCACGCGTTAGATACAGCTTTGAGCAACGCATCGCCGCGATTGACGTGAAGAACATCAAGTGGAAAGACTGTTCCAGTAGCGGTGTCGCCGGTCGCAAGACCGGTTCGCTTGTCGCCGAGATCGACGCCGAGCAATCGCATGCTCATCGCCACTCCTGGTCGATCAGTCCATGTAGTTCTTTGACCCGTTGTACGTCGGCCGCGTTGCACACGAGCGTCGATTTGTCAGTGTGCACAATCACCATGTCCTTGCAGCCAATGGTGGCAATGAGATGCGATGGATCATCACTCACCGAAATCACGCCTTGTGAGTCGAGGTGAACACTGGGCCCGAAGGAACGGTTGCCGTCCGTGTCCGGATCGATGGTGTCTCCGGCGGCTGACCAGCTTCCTACATCGAGCCACTGCACATCCATGGGAACGGTGCACACTTCGATGCGATCATCGGTTGAGGCCGGTTCCATGATGGCGTAGTCAACGCTGACTTTGGGCAGGGTCGGATATACCTCGTTGAGCACATCGAGCCGGCGGTCGGTGTTCCATGCTTGCGCGATAGCGTGCATTCCAGCGGCGGACTCTGGGAGAAATCGATCGAGCGCTTCGAGGAACCCAGCTGCGGAGAAGACGAACATCCCCGAGTTCCACTTGTAACGGCCCGAAGCGACATACTCGGTGGCCGTTGCTTCGTCTGGTTTTTCGACGAAGCGAAGGGTGCGGCAGGCTGGCTCATGCCCGTCGATGGCATCGCCCAGTTCGACGTAGCCAAATCCAGTCGCGGGGTAGGTTGGTTCAATGCCGAAGGTCACCATTCGATTGGGTGACTCCCGCACAAGGGCAAAGCCCTGCTCGATGCACGCTGCAAAGCGATCCTGAGGCGTGATGAGATGGTCGGCGGTCAGCACGGCGAAGACGGCATCGGCATCGTGTGATTGCAGTACGGCGGCGGTGAGGGCTACGGCGTTGACGGTGTCCCGTGGGCACGGTTCACCAATCAGGCGATCCCCATCAAAGTTGGGAAGATCTTCGAGGATCATCGAGCGATAGGTTTCACCAGTGCAGATCCACTGGCGGGAAGGCTCAACCAAGCCGTCTAGTCGCCTCGCCGCATGCCAAAGCAGGCTGCGTCCTTGAACGAGGGGAACCATTTGTTTGGGACGCCCGCCGTGGCTCATTGGCCAGAGTCGGGTGCCGCTTCCACCTGCCATGATCATTGCGTGCTGCATGGTGGGTAAGGGTACCGATGTGGTGGGCTTGGTAGGCTGATGCACATGCTGTCGCGAATTTCAGGTCAACTCATTGCAGTTCAGAATGATCGGGCGCAGATTTTAGTGGGGCCGTTGGTCTTGGACGTTCTGGTGCCAGGCAGCGAGATTGACCGTCTACAGGCCAATTTGGGGCAAGAGACGACCTTTTATACCCTCATGGTGATGGAAGGTGTAGCGCAGGGATCTTCCATGGTTCCGCGGCTGCTGGGGTTCTCAACGGCTCATGATCGGGCGTTCTTTGAACTGTTTACGACCGTCAAGAACATTGGCCATCGCAAGGCGCTTCGAGCATTACAAGCGCCTGGGCGGGATATCGCAGCAGCGATTGCTGGTCGCGACACGACCTTTCTCGTGGCGTTGCCTGAGATTGGCAAGCGAACCGCTGAGACCATCATCGCCGAACTTTCGGGAAAGGTCGATGCGTGGATCGATGGGGACGTGCCATCCACCCCGATTGGCCAGCCTGTGGCAGGGTCCGCCGCAGCCGATGCCATTGCGATGCTCGTGTCGCTTGGCGAGCGTCCAGAAATGGCCCGCCAACTGGTCGATCGTGCGATGGCCCAGCACCCGGATATCGAGTCGCCCGAAGACTTGCTCGCGCACATCATGGCGACCCGCTGATCACCAGGGGCATCGGATCTTCATTCAGAGGCCATCCACTGGCCGCGGCGATTCGGCTGCGAATGTCCAGAGCCACATCGTTGGCCGGTTGTGTTCGCGGATAGGTCACCGGGGGGAGGAAGACGACACGGCTTTGGGACCGTCCAAAGATCGATCCGAGCATGGAGTCCGCAACGGGCGTGCCGGAAATCCAGCATGGCACGATGGTGGCTCCAGTGCGAGCGGCAAGCAGGCCCACGCCCTCTTGAAACGGACGCAGTGTGCCAGGCGGTCGGGTGATCCGTCCCTCGGGAAAGATACCCAGTACGCCACCGCGTCGAATGGTGGTCAGGGCGGTTCGGATCGAAGCGGGGTCGGGGCGATCACGATGAACGGGAATGATCTGCAGCCACCGCCAAATGTCATCGGTTCCCGAAACCATCATGTCCTTGGCCATCATCCATCGGATGAGTTGTGGGGTGGCGGCTTGGATGAGCAGGGGATCGACGCCTCCGGTGTGGTTGGCCACGATGATGACCCCACCCCTAGCGATAGCCCGCTCGAGGATTTCTAAACCTTCAAATTGGAGAGATTGTCGCCAATGGAGCACGCAGCGGGTCAGTCGCCAGATTAGTCCAATCGAGGCGCTGCCATTAGGTCCACGGGACAACCAAGGCGTGACAGCAATGGCCCACACCCCAGCGACGGCGACCCAGATGATGGCGGCAGTGACTGCTGAGTTGCCTGGAGACCATGAGAGCATCGCGTGGCCGCAGATCATGTGTCCACACTATCAGTGCCAGGGCCCCGTTGAAGCGGTGTTGTGTTACCGTGCCCGAAATCGGGATCACTGACCGAGATGCCACGGCGAGAAGACATTCACACCATCCTGATTCTGGGTTCAGGGCCGATCGTGATCGGGCAAGGTTGTGAATTTGATTATTCCGGAACACAAGCCTGCAAGGCCCTCCTAGCCGAGGGCTATCGGATCGTGCTGGTTAACTCAAATCCAGCAACGATCATGACTGATCCAGCATTCTCGGATCGCACCTACATCGAACCGATTACACCTGAAGCGGTGCAACGCATTTTCGAGATGGAACAGTCGCGTGGGCAACCCATCGATGCGATCCTTCCGACGCTTGGCGGGCAAACGGCGCTCAACTGTGCTTGCGATCTTGATGAACGTGGCGTGCTTGAGCAATATGGCGTTGAGATGATCGGCGCGACGCGTGAGGTCATTGTGCGAGCGGAGGACCGGCAAGCATTCCGCAATGTGGTTGAGGAGTGCGGCTACAAACTTCCCAAGTGCAGCGTTGTGACGACACTTGATGCAGGGTTTGCGTTCCTCGAAGAAATCGGATTGCCAGCGATCATTCGACCGGCCTATACGCTCGGAGGAAGCGGGGGTGGCATTGCCTACAACCGCGAAGAGTTCGAAGACCAGTTGCGCCGAGGCTTATCGGCTTCGCGCATCGGCCAAGTGCAGATCGATCAGTCAGTGCTTGGGTGGAAGGAGTACGAACTCGAAGTCGTCCGCGATCGCAATGACAATTGTCTGGTGATCTGCGGGATCGAGAACATCGACCCGATGGGGGTGCACACTGGCGACTCGATTACCGTGGCGCCGATTCAGACGCTTAGTGATCGCGAGTACCAGCGACTTCGGGACGCGTCTTTTGACATCTTGCGGGCCGTGGGTGTCGACACCGGCGGGTCCAATGTGCAGTTTGCCATCAACCCCGAGACGGCTGAGATGGTGGTTGTCGAAATGAACCCCCGCGTGTCGCGTAGCAGTGCGTTGGCATCCAAGGCGACGGGCTTTCCTATTGCGCATATTGCCGCGAAGCTCGCGGTTGGGTACACGCTGGACGAACTTCGCAACGACATCACCGCCACGACGTCAGCGTGCTTTGAGCCATCGATCGATTACGTCGTGGTCAAGATGCCTCGGTGGACATTCGAGAAGTTCCCTGAAGCAGATGAGACGTTGACGACACAGATGAAGTCTGTGGGCGAAGCCATGAGCATCGGTCGCAACTTCCGCGAAGCCTTCCAGAAGGCGATTCGCTCGATGGAAGTGAAGCGATTTGGGTACGGGCTCGATGGCCAAGATCGTTGGTTCGCTTCTAAGAGCGGCCAGGATGTCGAGTGGCCGATTGACGAGGAGACGATCACGCGAAAGTTGGCTGTTCCATGTCAGGGTCGGCTGTACTACCTGCGATACGCACTCAAGTTGGGGTGGTCGCTCGAGCGGATTCACGACATCACGCGCATCGACCCGTGGTACCTCGAGCAGTTCCAGCGGCTGGTGCAGTTTGAGGACAGGCTGCTGGCGATCGAGTCACTCGAAGCGATGGATGCCGCGATGATGCTTGAGGCCAAACAGCACGGGTACAGTGACCCGCAATTGGCCAAGGTCTTCCTCGGGGACATCAGTACCAAGGCGATTCTCAACGTACGGGCGCACCGCAAGTCTCTTGGCATTGAACCGGTGTTCAAACTCGTTGACACCTGCGCCGCTGAGTTCGCGGCTGTCACGCCGTATTACTATGCGACCTACGAAACGCCGTACGAACTCAATGGCGATCGCGTGTTTGACGACGAGATTCGCGTGTCTGATCGCGAGAAAATCGTCATCCTCGGTGGTGGCCCTAACCGCATCGGCCAGGGCATCGAGTTTGACTACTGTTGTTGCCAAGCGGCATTTGCGTGCGAGGAACTCGGCTACGAGTCGGTGATGATCAACTCCAATCCTGAGACGGTCAGCACAGACTACGACACGAGCGACTTGTTGTTCTTTGAGCCGCTGACACTTGAGGATGTGCTCAATGTCGTCGAGCGACTCAATGGCGGTGGCGTGGATGTGCCGGATCGAACTGGCGGTGTGGCTGGGTGCATCGTGCAGTTCGGCGGGCAAACGCCATTGAATCTGGCACACGGGCTGGCAGCTGCTGGCGTGCCGCTAATCGGCACGGGTCTTGAGGCCATCGACGAGGCGGAAGATCGCGATCGCTTCAAAGCCATACTGGAGCGGCTGGATCTCAAGCAGCCACCCAATGGAATTGCTTACAGCCTTGAAGAAGCACGTGCGATTGCCGATGACATTGGCTATCCGGTTCTAGTTCGGCCGAGTTATGTGCTCGGTGGCCGCGGTATGGAAATCTGCTTTGATCACGAGGCGCTCGATCGGTACATGCGTACGGCAGTAGATGTGTCTGAACTTGCGGATGCTCCTGTACTCATAGATCAGTTCTTGAGCGACGCAACAGAAGTCGATGTTGATGTCGTGGCGGACTTTGCGCCCCACGACTCAACCAAGAGCGCACAAG
This sequence comes from uncultured Isosphaeraceae bacterium, assembly GCA_964524945.1. Lineage (GTDB taxonomy): Bacteria > Planctomycetota > Phycisphaerae > Phycisphaerales > SM1A02 > UBA12567. The sequence goes on along the minus strand of CAZGFN010000007.1, from coordinate 3,192 downwards.
TCACACCGTCGGACGATCCGCCTCGCGCGATCATCGCTGGCATCATGGAACACATCGAGCAGGCTGGTGTGCACAGTGGCGACTCGAGTTGCATCTTGCCGACCGACACCCTGACGCCATCTATTCGGCGCCGCATCATTGAGCACGCCCGGGCACTTGCCCAGGCATTGCGGGTGCGTGGTCTCATGAATCTGCAATTGGCGATTCGCGATGACGAGATTTTCGTCATAGAGGTCAATCCCCGTGCGTCGCGTACGGTGCCGTTTGTGGCCAAAGCGACCGGGCGTCCGTGGTCGCGCATTGCCGCAAAGGTGATGATGGGCCGATCGTTGCGAGAACTGGGTTTCCAAGAAGACCAGCCAAGGCCAAGTTTCTACGCGGTGAAAGAGCCAGTTTTCCCGTTCGAGAAGTTTCCGGGTGTCGATGTCGTTCTCGGTCCCGAGATGCGGAGCACTGGTGAGGCGATGGGCTTTGATCGATCGCTTCCAATGGCGCTGGCCAAGGCCAAGATGAGTGCGTGGCTCCCGCTGCCTATCAAAGGCGACGTGTTCTTGAGTGTTCGCGATAGTGACAAGCACGCCGTGATTGACGTGGCGCGTTCATTGGTTTCGATGGGTTTTCAAGTGCATTCGACGCAGGGCACCTGCGACTTATTGGCTTCTCACAGCGTCGAGGCCTCGCCGATCCGCAAAATTTCCGAGGGTGCCCGCCCCAACATTCTTGATCGCCTCGCCAACGGCGAGATCGACCTCATCATCAACACACCCACTCGGACCGGAGCCGACACCGACGAGGGTCGCATCCGCGCCATGGCCGTTCGCAGTCAGGTCCCAATGATTACCACCATCACCGGGGCCAACGCCGCCGTCCGAGCCATCACCGCCCTCCGAGGCGGCAACTGGCAAGTCGCCGCCCTCCAAGACTCCCATCCTGCCCCATCAGCGGAGCCGGGCTCAATTTCCTGTATCAGCCCGGCTCATTGAAAACGGGTGGTGGTATGCTGCCGCCCCTATGCCGGAATGGTTGCCTCAATTCATTACGTCGATGGTCGTGATTCTGGTGGTGCTGCATGTGTGTCTTGGGGCTGCGGCGTATCTGATTCTGTTGGAACGCAAGGTTTGCGCATGGGTGCAGGACCGCATTGGGCCCAATCGCGTCGGACCCATGGGCATGCTTCAGCCGTTGGCTGACGGGCTGAAACTGTTCTTTAAGGAAGAATTCATTCCCCGTGGGGTGGATCGAGTGCTATTTATCCTCGCCCCGGCTCTTGCGGTTATCCCCGCCCTGATCGGGTTTGTAATCATTCCGTGGGGAGGCTTTCTGGAACTCGGGGACGGCACCACGGTCTCGGTGATGGGGGCGAATATCAATATTGGAGTCATCTACCTCGTGGCGGCCGCATCGCTTGGCGTCTACGGCGTGGGTCTTGGAGGCTGGGCGTCCAACAACAAGTACTCCTTTCTGGGAGGCCTGCGGGCGAGTGCTCAAATGATCTCCTACGAGATTCCCATGGGGCTGGCCCTCCTGTGCGTGGTGCTGACCGCCGGGACGCTGATGCCCCAAGAGATCGTCTCCCAGCAGCTCCATGGCCAGTGGTATCTGGTTCAGCAGCCCTTGGCCGCGATCCTTTTCTATGTCTGCCTGCTCGCTGAGGCGGGGCGGGCCCCATTTGATCTTGCCGAGGCCGAGCAAGAACTGATCGCTGGCTGGCATACCGAGTACTCCTCGATGAAGTGGGCCCTGTTTTTCATGGGCGAATACGTGCACCTTGTCGTGGGCAGTGCCTTCTTTGCCACGCTCTTCCTAGGCGGGTGGTCCCTCAACCCCATTACGGGCTGGGATCTCCCCCAGACAGGGGGCATCTGGCTGATTCTGCTGCAATTCGGCATCGTGCTTGGAAAGGTCTTCCTACTGGTCTTCCTGACGATGGTGGTCCGCTGGACGCTTCCCCGCTTCCGGTTCGATCAACTCATGAAGCTCGCGTGGGAAGGGCTCATCCCGCTGGCCCTGCTGGTACTGCTCATGACCAGCGTCTTTGTCTATCTCGGCTGGACCCACTGGTTGTGGGCTGGCTCGCTGGCCTGCATCGTGCTGATCTGGGTTGTCATGCCCTGGCTTCCAGGCAGCGGAAACGTGAATCGTCGGATCGATCTCATCGGCAGCCGGTTTCGCCAGACATCACCCTGACCGCTCCCAAGGAGTACCCCCCATGCAATGGATACGAGCCGTTATCGGATTTGGGCTCGTTTTGGTGGCCTCCCGTGGGCGATTGTGGGGCCGTTGGTGGAAGTGGCGGCAGGAAACTGCTTTTGGGTCCAACCCCCAAGCGGTCCCCGGATCAATGCGGCGACACGCCATGCGAGATTTTTTTGCCTGGATCTACCGGCAGTGGTAGCAGGTAGCGGGGTTTTTGGCTCCTACACGCGGCTTACCTCGTTATAGGACTCAGGTCGACCTGGCAACGGCGCTCATTTGAGGTCTATTTTGGGCTGGCGGAGGCCGTGTAGACCCCCCTAAAGCCCTCTGAAATTCTGTCAAAAAAATGCGTGCGACGCAACCCGAGCGGCCGCCATAAATTACTGCAAACACTGTATTTATGGTGGCCCAAGGCTCCCCCCACAGATTCTTATCAGCAATAGTGCAGAGAAAGTTGCTGCCGGGGTAGCACTCCCGGTCGATCTCAGTATCATCCTCGCCTTCAACCCGTCGAGCCTCTGTGGCCGATAGGTGAGGAATCACGACCAAAGCGTGCCCACCGCGGGTGCGCCGAGGTGAAACGAGTCAGTCAGTGGACGCGGGTGTTCGGCACGGAGCCGAAACGAGGCGTTCAACTAAAGGAGAGTCGACGATGAGTGTCGCGACCAAGGTAGGCATCGCTCTTGGTGCCGCCGCTTTCAGCGGAATGGCTGTCGCCGGCAACGGTGGCTCCACGAATGACATGCAGTCTCGTATTGAGGCTGCCGAAGCGAAAATCGCCGAACTTTCGGCCCAGCAAAACGCTGACTGGATGAGCGAAGCTCGCAGTGAGCAGGTCCGTGGCATCGTTCAGGACGTCCTCGCCGACGCCGACACGCGTGCCAGCCTTCAGGGCGACGGTGCCACCAGCGGCTACAACGACGGCTTCTTCGTCAAGAGTGCCGACGGCAAGTGGTCCATGAAGATCAACGGTCTCTTCCAAGAGCGTTGGAATCT
>CAZGFN010000006.1:55126-57406 GCA_964524945.1 uncultured Isosphaeraceae bacterium | reverse complement strand
CCATCCATGTGCTAGAGGTTCACGGTACGCTCGACCCGGTGATCTGGTGGCTTGGGGGGTTCATTGGCCTTACACCGTATCCCGATGTGAACACAACCATCGAGTATTGGGCAGCGCGGAATGGTTGCTCGACTACCGCGACCGAGGCCGGATACATCGATCTAGATTGGCTCATCTGGTTTGATGAAACAACCCGGTGGATCTATGGCGGATGCGATGATGCCTCTGCAGGCTCGGCGGAGTTGTGGGAAGTGGGCGCAGGTAGTCACTTTGTTGCTTTCTCGGATGAGGGGATCTCGGCGCTTTTTGGCTATCTCGACAACCACTCGAAGCCAATGCCCGAGCCAGAGTGTCAGGCAGACGTGACTGGCGATCAACAGGTGAATATTGCAGACCTGTTGCTGGTGATCAACGACTGGGGCGCCGATGGCGCAGCTTCGGACATCAACGATGACGGCATCGTCGATGTGGCCGACCTACTCATCGTGATGAGTAACTGGGGACCGTGCGTGTAGGTCTCTCTGCGTACAGTTATAGAAGCAACTCGCCGCTATCTGCGGACTGAAACAACAACTCCCCCGTGAACTCGAAACTACCGTGATCGAGAAGCACAGCCCCCGTAGCAGCAGACGCTAAGCGGTGCTGTGATGAAAGTGATGTGGCCTGTGAGATCATTTTGAAAATTGCATGGTCCCAAGTAGCCGCGTTTGGTGTGTGCTGAGCCGATTCGGGTCGGCTCGGCACCCATTTCGGGCGTTACGCATTGACAGCAGCTCTGGTGAGTGGCACAGTGGATGCCGGGAGAGCGGAGAGGGCCTGATCGCAATGCTTGAACTGGTGCTATTGGTGCTTGCAGATGGACCGATGCGATGGACGGCATCGCCGGTGCAGTCGCCCGTTGACCACACCGCGTGGGTCGCTGCGGTCCGCGCAGACGGCGCAGCGATCGGTCACATGACAGACGAGTCGACCGGCCATGAGTCGCTCGTGCGGTGGCAGAATGGCCAGCCCGTCTTCGAAGTGTCATCATTTACGCACGCGATGTCGGGCTGCTTCGATGAGGCCGATCAATGCTTCGGCCGAGCGGACATGGGGAACTACGTAATCGTGTTCCGAGTTGATGGCGACGGGGACATTACAGGTACATGGCCGATCAGCATTTCGCCGGGGCTGTCCGGACTCGTGGGCGCAATTGGTGGCGAGGCCATCTACCGAGGTGTTCTGCAGTCCGGTTCCTCCGATTGGACGACATGGATCTGCCGTAATGATGGCACGGTTGAAGTGATCGACAACGGGGGGGCCTCGCTCTTCGGCGCCCATGTTGGCCACCTCTCCGATGGGACGCGGGTCCTGCTCGGGCAGTACAAGGTCGGCACGACATGGAATGTCTTTCTCCGTTCCCTCGACGATGACGGCGCGTTCCAGAACGTGAACGATGAACTCGAGATCCCAGCCGGCATGGCCGGCCCGCTTGGCATCTCCGGGCAGGGCGACGTATTACTGCAGCGGCGGGATGCTTCCTATTCGTGGTGGCCGCTCATCTGGAGGCCGGACACGGGCGAAGTGAGCGAGGGACCTGCCGTAACGGTGGGGGGATACATCGACGCAGGCGATGCCGGATCGGGCGGCGTGGTGGCGAGCGGGACACAGGATGGCCAGCCCGCCATCTGGAGGTGGCGGCCGGGGCAGGAGGCCGAAGTGCTGACGCTGGATGCATCCGAGACGCTGGCCTTAACGAGCGTCAACATCGCAGGTGATGGCACCGTCGTAGCGGGTGTGCTGCAGTTCGAACCAGTCTACGAACAGACGATGATTGCCTGGCCCGCTGGCGAGGGTGCACCGGTGCCGATTCGCGAGCGTGTGATCGGCAGCATCGCGGGCGGCGCCATCGGACTGACCGCCTGGCATGCGTCGGGCGCCTGCGCGCTGAGCACGACAGCCGGTGCCGTGCAGATGCAGTCTTTGTCCTCGGGTGATGTTGATGGCGACGGTCACGTTGGCATCAACGACCTGCTGGCCTTGCTCGATGCATGGGGACCGTGGGACGGTCCGTGCGGACCGGACCTCGACTTCAACGGATCGGTCGACGTGGATGACGCCCTGCAGGTGCTGGCCGGGTGGCAGTGAGCGGGCCGTTTGCGTTACTGCGTCACAGGCCCTGCAGGGCCAGTCAACAACTGTTTCTATAGGCCCCCTGCGTACCGCTTCAGACGCAATGCGCCGCCATCTGAGTGGCGTATGAGCCTAACCACGGTCGTTATCGAATTTTGGGCACATAAA
>CAZGFN010000006.1:47157-55026 GCA_964524945.1 uncultured Isosphaeraceae bacterium | reverse complement strand
ACGCGACCACATATCTCTATCGACTGGATCTGCTGGACTGCACAGCATTGGATGGAGTAGGCGGTGGTGGCTTGTTGTTTGAGGACTTTGGAGGCAGCGGCGAAAACTTGTGGGTTATTTCATGCACGTTTACGAGTTGCTCTAGCCCAGTTGAATTCGATCAAGGGGGAGCGATTCGCATTCTTGGTAACTCTTCGAGCTATATAAACTATGAAATTAATGATTGCCAATTCACAACGTGTGAATCAGCAACCTATGCAGGCGCTTTGTATGCAGAGGATGCAAATGGACTGATCATGTACACCAGTTTCATCAACTGCTCAGCTAATAACGGTGGCGCATGCGAGTTCCGCGCAGGAACTAGTGATATCTACGAGTGTGTTTTTCAGGGTAACAGTACGACAAACAACGGTGGGGCCATTCGCGTCTACGATGACGATGCCGAAATCACTATTGGAAATTCGTCCTTCAACGGGAACCAGGCTTATAGGGGCTCGGCGATATACCAGAACAGGGGCGATGTCACGCTGAGCAACTGCGAGATCACAGACAATTTGTCTACGCTCCATGGGTGCCTGCACCTTCGTGACACTGATGTAGCTGCGATCATTGAGGTAAGTGGTTGCAGGTTTTCCGGGAATGAAACAGACGATGGGACTGGAGAAGCGGGCATTGGCGGCGACGAAGTCGTCAACCTGACTGTTTCGGATTCCACATTGTGTGACCATCCACAGGGTGGTGATATTGCGATCGCATACACCGACGGCGGTGGTAACGATCTAGGCAATTGGTGCTGCCCTGGGGACGTCGATGGAGATGGTGACGTTGATGCTGATGATCTTGTAGCGCTGTTGGGCGGTTATGGCGATGGTTCAATCGATGCAGATGATCGTGAAGATTGTTCCCGGGATGGCGATGTCGATGTTGAGGATCTCATTGGCATGCTGAGCCAGTGGGGGACCTGTGAGTGATCCTGCCGGCAGGCTGAATTGTTTGCAGGGTTTGGCTTACATGTGAGTGTAGCGCATGTCAATACAGGCATTTCTTGGCCCGACGGTTCTTGGCGTCTTGCTGAGTGGTGTTTATTGCGATTGATGTGACGAAGCAGCGTCCACCCAGCGCACACCCTGTTCTCCTGCGCGGCTTCGCCGCGCAGAGGCATTCACCGCTGCAGATAGTCGAGCAAGGCCTTAATCTCGCCGGGCGAAAAGGTGTTGAGTAGACCCACTGGCATCGTGGAGACATCCGACAACTCCATGTTCAGAATATTGGCGCGAGGAATGGACATGGTGCTAACCGCTGCGTAGGGATCTACATCGAGCACGATGCGATGGGCATCCAGGTCGAGCACGCGCCCCGTAAAGAGCCCTTCGTCGGTCTCGACCCACGTGGGGGCATACTGATCGGTGACATTCCCACTGGGATCCAGAATGGCGACCAGTAGATCGGCCTGACTCATGCGGCTGCCGATGCCAGTCAGGTCCGGCCCAGCGGAACCACCGCGGCCGCGGAAACGATGGCACTCCACGCAGCGTGCTTCGATGAATACCCGTTCACCACGTCCGCTCGATTCGTCGTGATCGATTTGGACATCGCTCATCGTCCGATCAAGCAAATCGACCGTCCAGAACTCAACGTGCGGTCGAGTGGGACGTGCGGGCGGCGGTATGGCGTCGGCGTCGAGTAGGGCCAACAGCGCGGCGCGATGATCGGCGTTCATATCGCGTACGAATCGTGCTTCGAAGGCCCGCACAAATCCGGCGGCGCTGTGGCCACCGATGACGTTCTGATGCCGCCGGAGCCAGCGCAGATAGTGCAACTCCTGTTCCGGCGACCACACCCCAGCGTGCAGTCGCGCCAGGAGCGCCCACCGAAACGCCTGCTCGCCTTGGCTTGACTCGAGTTGCTCAAGTAACCATTCCGGCTGCGCGCCCCCGATCGCCATGGCGATTTCCGCTGCGTGATAGCGGACGCTCGGGTCGTCGTCGGCCTGCAGTTGCGTCAGCGTGGGCAGCAGGTGAGACAACTCCACATCGCCTTGACGCGCGATCGTCAATGCCATGCCGCGGAGGGCCGCGGCGCGTACATGCGGCTGGGCGATGGCCGCGGTCAGCAACAGGTCGATGCCTGTTCTACGGTCTTGGGGCGATCCGCGAGTCGCCAGATAGGTCCAAGCATCAACCGTGGTGGCGGGGTCTTGTGTTGCCAAGGAACGCTTTCGCACGTCGCTGAGTGGGTGTCGATCCATCGCACACCGTGCTGCATTGGACATCGCCTGGTCGCCGGTGCCCAGATGACGCCAGATTTCATCCAGCGGGACAGTCTGTGTTTCCAGCCGCGTACGCTGCGCTATGACAGGGTTCGGTTCCACACGAGGGTTAACCCACGACGGTTCGTCCGCGGCGATTCGCCACAACGTCGATGCCGTTCCGCGCCCACCGGTGATGCAGTACAGCGCACCATCGGGCTTTGGCGCAAAGCGCATGCAACTCACATTGAACGGTCGACCTTCCGCGAATAATTCAACATCGCCTCGGAAGGACGCGCCATCCGGTTGCGGACGTAGCGACCAGATGCGACCGTAGGACCAGTCTGCCAGTAGCAGGATGCCTTCCCACTTAGCACCAAAGCCGCCATCGCCTGCGTGCACGACGCCCGTGGGGCTGGCTGGCGGTGTCACCGCAACAGGGGGCACGGTGTCCGGGTACCAGTCTTCCCACTTGCCCGTGCCGCTGCGCCATCCGTTGTCAGATCCAGGCAGTACATGCACCACTCGAGGCGGTCGGTACCAGGGCATACCCATATCCCATTCCATATCGCTGTCCCAGGCGAAACACTCCCCATCAGGCATGAAGGCAAAATCACAGGCGTTGCGCTGACCACCCGAGACGATTTGGAATGACTCCGCGTTGGCATCTGTCTTCAGGACCACGCCGCCTGGTGCCATGATGCCCACAGCGTGGCCGTTGGCATCCCACTGGCGTTCCAGCAGCAAGTCCTCAGCCCAGTTGTGGAACGGACTGTTGCCTGTGCCGTCGCCCACATCGACGCGCGGCGGAAGCGGCGTGTGATTGCCCTGGATGATCCACAATTCCTCCTTGGTGGGATCGGGTCCGACCCTGATGGCGTGCACGCCGTGTTCAGAACCATTTCCCCACACGGCCAGATGATCGTGTTGGTCGTAGCGGCCATCGCCATCGGTGTCGCGCAATCGGTGCAGGCCGCCCAGTGGGGGATCGCGCGACACGGTGACGTAAAGCGCACCGAAGGCATGCACCATGCCCTGCGCATCGCCGATGTCAATGTCGATGGGCGTGCTCGTGCCAGTGTCCAGGTCGATGCGACGAATGCGTCCGGACTGCGGTGAGACCAACAGATTGCCATCGGGCTCGAAGGCCATGGAGACCCACGATCCTTCGCCCGCTTGGGCGTCAAGTACGCGTTCGGCGGTAAAACCATCGGGTACGTGTATGCCGCCACCGCGTGCGATGGGTTGGAGATCGATGGAGCGGAAGGCCACGCGGCAGTCTTCGCCCGGATGCACTTGAAAGGCGATTCCGCCGCTGCGGTGTTGGCGCTTCGGATCTTCGTCCCAGGTCTCACTCATGAGGCGTCCGTCGATGCGATGCACCAAGTGCGGCCCAATCGCTTCGATTTCATACTGGTGCCAGGTGCCCGGCGCAAGATCGGCGACCAGCGCCATCGGATCACCGCAGGCGCCAAGATCCTGCCGGTTGTCCTGAAAGCCATAGCGACGTCTGCTGCCCCGCGGTGTCATGAGTGCCCGACCCGACAGATCGTAGAGCGCGCCGGTGTACGCATGATCGATGTCTAGGTCGGCCTGGTATCCGGTCATTTGGTGTTGACCGCCGGGCCTACTGCGGTAATTCACGCCGGAGTTGCCTGCGTCGACTTTGAAGTCCAGCGTCAGGGTGAAGTCGCTTGCGGTGCCAGGCCAGTAGAGCCACGACTGCTCGGTCGATCCCTGCGCCGATCCGATGATGACACCATCTTCGACTCGCCAGACATCCGGTCCAATGATCTCGAAGCCATCGAGCGTCTGGCCGTCGAAGATCGGCGTCGCGCAGAAGGCAAGCAGGAGGGTGGCCAGCACGGCGCTAGCATAGGGCCGGTCAGATCTGCTCGTATGAAAGCGTTCTGTTCGTGCGGCGGGCCACTTCGCTGGCATAGCGGTGTCCCAGCGTGTCACGATGCTGCGTTGCCCACTTGGTGAGCTGCGTCGTGCCCGCTGCGGGCTCGTCTGAGTCGAGCAGTCCCCGCGTCAAACCTTTGATCTCCTCCCTGGTGATGATGACATCCTTGAGGAAGGGATTGAGGAGTTTTGATACAGCCAACCCGAGCACGGGATTGATGCGGATGATGCGACGCTTGAGTTGCAGGATGTCCGCAAGCGTGCGGACCAATTCGATGTAGGTGAAGGACTCTGGTCCAATGGCATCGATGGTCAGATTGTCGTCACCCTGGGCCAACTCGATGAGCAAGTCAGCCATGTCATCCACATGCAGCGGGCGAAGCCGATAGGAACCATCGCCAAAGCATCCGAAGATTGGAAGATGGCGCAGTACCCATGCAATGTTGTTGATGAGAATGTCTCGCCGACCGAACAGCACACCAGGACGAGCAATGGCGTGGGGAATGCCTGTGTCTCGCAAGGCGTCTTCGAGTTCGTGCTTGCCCTTGTAGTACCCGAGGTCGTCAGCTTCATCTGCGTGAAGAATGCTCACGTGCACAATGCGCTTGACACCGGCCCGCTTGGCGGCGTCGAAGAGCACCTTCGTGTTCGCGACGGCCTGATCGAATGTAAAGAGTTTGTGGTTGAATCGCACCCAGTAGGTGTTGTAGAGCACATCGGTCCCGTTGAGCGATCGAGTGAGCGCATCGATGTCGTCGAATGCCAGCGGCTGGATGTCGATGGAGTCGCCGAAGGGATTAGGGCGATTTGGTGAGTTGGTCAGCGTTCGCAGGCGGGCTCCGCTTGCCAGCAGCCGTTCGGCGACCGCCATGCCGGTGTAGCCAAGTGCCCCTGTGATGACGTGAAACCCGTCTCCCATCGCCACATGGTATCGGTGCCAGTACAGTGCCGCCATGATTGATTGGTTGCTGCTAACGCTGGTGTCAATGTCCACGCAGATTCCAATGCCGCCGGACTTACACACGCCCCCACCCAACATCATCTTCATTGTGTCGGACGATGCTGGCTACAGTGATTTTGGATTTCAGGGTTCGGATGATATTGAAACGCCGAATCTCGATGCACTCTGCGCGTCTGGGGTGCGGTTCGAGCAGGCCTATGTCACAGCATCGGTGTGTTCGCCTAGCCGAGCCGGCTTGATCACCGGGCGCTACCAGCAGCGAATCGGATACGAGCACAACATTCCCGTCGGGGGTTCTCATGGACTTCCCGGCGACACGATTACGATTGCCGATCGTTTGCAGCAGGCCAAGTACGCCACCTCGGCCATCGGCAAGTGGCACCTCGGATACAAGCCCGAGATGCGCCCGCTTGAGCAGGGCTTTGATCGGTTTCATGGCCTGCTTGCGGGCAGCCGCCACTACAAGCCCTATGACAATGACGCTAAGCGGGGGCACTATCGTGTGCGAGTTGGCGATGAAGTTGTCGCTGACGAGCCGGCGACCTTTGCGTGGTTCACGGACTATCTCGGTGAGGTTGCCAGCGAGCAGATTCGAGAATTGGCCCCAAGCGGTCCATACTTCATGTACTTGTGTTTTACGGCCCCCCACACACCCATGCAGGCTTCGCCCGAAGATTTGGCCGCCGTTGGTGGGGAGCCATCCAAACGCAAGACGTATCGCGCCATGCAGCGAGCACTTGATCGCGCGATCGGTGAAGTGGTCAGTGCTGTCGATGCGTCGGGAGAGGCCGACAACACCATCATCTGGTTTGTCAATGATAATGGTGGTGCCACAAACAATGGTTCGGACAACGGCCTACTTCGGGGCATGAAGGGCTCAAAGTTTGAGGGTGGAGTTCGGGTGCCCATGCTGCTGCGATGGCCGGGCGTGACGCAGCCGGGCCAGTTCTATCTTCCATCGGTCAGCACATTGGACATGACTGCCACGGTGCTTGGGGCTGCCAATGCCAATGCGTCAGATATTGACGGTGTTGACTTGCGGCCGTTTCTTGTGGGGGAGGATCGATCCAAGCCCCACGAGTTTCTGTACTGGCGACGCGGCCCAGTCGCGTCGGTTCTACAGAATGGCCGGTGGAAGTTGATTCGCGTGGGGGATGATCAGTACATGCTCTTTGATATCCGCGGTGATGTGACCGAACGAATCGATCTGGCGCCCCTGTACGCAGCGCGGGTTGCCCGGATGCGCAAGGCGTTGGAAGCGTGGGAATCACAGATGCAACCACCTGTTGGTGCTTCGGGCGAACGATGGCGTTCCAACCAAATCAAGAAGCATCAAGCGGAAGTGGATTCTCGAGCGAAGGAACGTTCGCTTCCTTGAAACTCTTGCAGAAGATTCAGCGTCGTCTTCGGCCTACTGGAATGAACCAACAACCTAGCAATGCAATGCTCGCTGGCACCGGGATGGTCGCAAAGCCTCCACTGAAGGCAACTGTCGCGCCTGCGTCCAATTCGAAGTGGTAATGCACGCCAAGGCTGTCACCTCCGGTGAGGAAGACCGAACCGCTGCCGTTTTGGGCGACCGCTATCGAACCCTCGGAGCCGGCATTGAGTGAGAATGGAGTCTCGAACAGGACAGCAGTTTCGACATCACCAAGCGTAACGCTCCAGAGCGGGAGATCGATGATGCTGCTGAGCGTTGAGTCGATACCCCCAAGAGTGACTGATTGGGATGCCACCCATTCTGATATGCCCACTGGGAGGGCTTCAAGGGTCATTGAAAAGGCGATGTTAAATTGCAACATGGCAGTGCTTCCATTGACAACCTGTAGCACTGTTCCGATGCTTGCCGCTTCAGGGTTACCAACCATTGTGGTAGAGACTGTGAAGTCGTCGCTATTGAGTTGGTGCGTCCAGTACATGCTGCCGTCACCAAGGGGAATCCCATCGAGCGAGGCGGTTTGGTTGAAGCCGTTTGACGACGTGATGCTCACGATCCCAACCATGTCACCAAGGGCGGCGTTGGTGCAGATGGCACCGATCAGCATGGGCAGGGTTGTGCGGGAAGTCAACATGATCGAGTCCTCCGTCGATGCAGGCTCCAGGCCATGACCAAGGCCATTGCCGTGGGCGGGGCGGGTACCGTTGAGGTCGCGGCGAGAATATGCAGTGTGGTGCTGTCACCGGGCGTCAGCATGAACCGTGTCCAGACTGACAAGGAAGCCAGGTCCAGAGGTTCAAGCGGGGTGAGGGAGTCGGCGGAGTCGGTCACCGATCCGAATGGTCCCGATGCAGTCAGGGTGTAGACGGCATCGAAGAGCGTGGCCGCTGTCGCTGAGCCAACCTCGGCGGCGATGAGCGGTGAGGAGTCAGTGGTTGAGAGAGTGGCTGAGCCTGTGAACTGAAGATTGGTCAGCGACACACTTGTGGCCAGCGACAAGAGGGACGAAACATCGTTCAGTGGAGAGTTGAGCGTGGTCCCAGCGATGAATTCCTGAGTCGTGGCATCGAGATTGGTGACCGAAAGCACTGTGTCGATCAGTCGTTCATTGGTGTCGTTGACCTTGGTGGTCCAGGTCAGGTGCCAGGTTGGTGAGATCATCGATCCTGTGTAGACCGTGGAGCCATCGGCGAGCACGGTCCATTGCCCAAGGGTGTCGAGTTCGGCTGTGATGGGGGTGCCAGGGTCACTTCCCGCTTCCCAGTGGAATGTGGTGCTCAGCGGGTCGCCAGCCCAAGCGGGCATGGTTGTTGCCAC
>CAZGFN010000006.1:45550-47057 GCA_964524945.1 uncultured Isosphaeraceae bacterium | reverse complement strand
TTTGAGGGGACTTGGCTTGTGTCAACGCACTACAGAGCAACCAAGCCCATTGTTCAGTTGCAGTTGGGTTCATCGGGTTGAGAGGGGTCTGCCTGAAGGCAAACTGGTGAGGGGGCTCATCAATCGCACCGTATGGGTGGGTGCCCAGCAAAATCATGTGGGATATAGCGCTGTTTTTTGGTAGAATCCTGCCCCCATGGTGATCCGATAACAACGCAGAATTTGCCCGATTACGGATGGACGGAGTCGAACGCCACAGGCACCACGATGCGAGTGGCGCCCTTTTGGACCAGTCTTTGTCGCGATTCGCCGACGGCGAACCCCTTCGAATCATTGACTTGGGATGTGGCAATGGGCGGTTGATCTCATTGCTGCAAGGCTTTGAACGGACATGGGTGGGCATTGACCCTGCCCTCAGCGGGATAGAAATGGCCCGAAACCTCGTGCCCGATGCCAAGTTCGTGCAGACCTCCATCTCAGAGCACCTGCTGGACGAACTGGACGAGCCGCCATTTGATGTCGCCGTATCGCTCGAAGTGGTCGAGCACATGTACGACGCTTGGGACTGGGGGCACTCGGCCTTCCGATTGCTCAAGCCTGGCGGGTTGTTGGTGGCCTCCACGCCATATCACGGCTGGGCCAAGAACTGCCTGATTGCAATGCTCGGGCACTGGGATAAGCACCACCGCGTGCACCGGACGGGCGGGCACATCAAGTTCTTTAGTTGTGCGACGCTTCGAAACCTACTGTCCGAGGTCGGATTCATCGATCTCAAGTTCCACTTCTCGGGCCGGGCACCATTCCTGTGGAAGAACATGATCGTGACGGCCCACAAGCCGCGCTGAGCCGAGTTCACCGCCTCTCTGGCGGATTCCAGCCAACACAGAAGCCAGCCTCAGGCCCGATCAACCAGCGTTGAAGGCTCCAAGCGGTTGGAACACAACTATTGGTGGGTGGGTGTCCACTCTTCGGGCACTCGATCGGACCGCTCTGAGGGGGCAACAAACAGCGAATTTGGGGGTTTCACCCAAAGAGCCCTCACAATTGGACCCTCACTCCATAGTGGGTTGTGAGAGGTGTACGACTTTGAAAGAAGTCTGCCTCTCAGGGATTGAATCGTGTGACGCCCCCTGATGGGTGTCACTGAAAGCCTGAGACCAACACGGAATGAAACTCAAGGAGCCGGCCATGACCGCCGCATTCGCTATCGCTCTGCTCTTCTCGACGCCCTCGCTCACAACGCTCTCGACCGCTTCGGCCGTCACAACCCCCCCTCCAGCGGCCATCAGCCTCGCCGCCGGCGACGCCCTGGGCATGCAAATGCATGCCAACCACGGGCACTGCTCGGTACTGGCCAACCGCCAAGCCGCACAGACCGCTCAAGCGGCACCGGCTTGGACTTCCCCGGCCAATCTCACTCGCGTTGCAAGCGTTACCGTTCGATGACTGAATCGGCCGCGGGTGGGGAAACCCACTGACAGCGGCCACAGCATGTGAAAACAGGCAA
>CAZGFN010000006.1:38084-45450 GCA_964524945.1 uncultured Isosphaeraceae bacterium | reverse complement strand
GTTGATGTGTTGGACCTGCTCCATGTGCTGAGCAACTTTGGGAACGATTGCAACGGCATGAATCCGTGCCCAGGCGATGCCACTGGCAATGCGGTTGTCAACATCGATGACATCCTTACGGTCGTGCAGCACCTTGGCGATTCTGAAGTGAAGATTGACACAGGCGCCAAGCGTCTCTTGTTCTGGCAACCTGTTGGCGGTTCATTCCACAGTGCCGAGAATCACGTGCACCCCCAAATCTACAACGACGAGGATGGTTGGCAGGCCAACGTCGATCACCGCATCGGCCCCGTCGTTGAAGAACTCGGTCCGAACACCTTTGATATGTTTATGTGGAACGTCGGAGGCTACTGGTACGACCACGATCAGACTTGGCCCTCTGGTGGTACGCAGTCCATGATCTTCGAGCAGGTCGAAAAGGCCCGCCAGCAGCGACCCGGTCTGGTTGACTACACGCCCTTCGCCAAGTTCGCAGACGCCAACAACATCGACCTCTACGGCTACATCGGTGTCCCGCGTTGCTGGGACCCCAGCGACCAGCCCCACGGTGGCTTCGAGCCCCAGGTCTCCCACGGCGACTCAACCAATATTGATCGCTTCTACGGTGAACTGTTCGAGCATGGCTTCAAGGGCATCGGTCATGATGCGGCCGTCGAACTGCCCGAGGATAGCCCTTGGCTCGGCGACATGGCCCCCGAACTGCAGCGTCGCGGCATGGAAATCTTTATCGAGGCATGCCCCCGTCGTAACTGCCCCTGGTTCCTGGGCATGAGCGTCGTCGCCGAGCAGCGAATGTGGGAGCGTCAGCTCGGCAACAACCCCGACACCTACTTCTCCGAAGAGGAAATCGTCGCCGCCGGCGGCCGTGCCATCCACGTCATCACTTGGCCCCTGGGCATGAGTCCTAACGATGACGGCTATGACGCTGACTTCGACTACAACCAGTGGCGCTACAACATCGCCCTCCAACTTCTTCAGGAAGGCAAGACCGTCGGCGTCGGGCTGCGTGGATTGCAACTCGAGGGCTACGACATCCAGGCCCTCGTGGACGCCTCACGCGACTGATCCCCTCCCACACAAGTCATTTCGTGTGCACCAGTGTGCATTAAGTCTACGGCCCGGCGATGGAACTTCCCCTCGCCGGGTCGTCGTTCGCGGGTTCTTCATCCCAGGCAGGGTCCCAGTACAGCGGGTCCCACGGTTCGACCGGGTCGGTCGGGCCCATCGCGCCGAACATCATGGCAACGCGACCGGCGATGCGCAAGGCGACCCAGGCGCCCAGCACGGCCATCATCCCGTTCCACAGGAAGAGTCCCGCTTCCCCCCGGGAAAACGCGATGGTCTGCCCCAACGCACTTCCAATCGTGATCATGATGAAGGGCCGGTGCAGCGCCCACCGCACACGTTCGTCCATGAATCGAACGAGCAGTCCGATGCAGATGGCGTACAGGGGCAGCGCAACGAACGGGAAGTCGTGCGCAATGTGGCCGATGATTCCCGGACCGACATTGAAGACATCGCCCGACCCTTTCCTGCGAATGGAGCCGTGGTGCACCATGTCCTTGGCTAGCGGATAGGGCTTGTTGGGCCACAGGTTTCTCGGCACGGGCATGGCCACGAAGAACTTGATCTGGTGCAGGAAGTCGTACGAGTACGCGCTGCCGTAGGTCTCCAACGCCCACATGCTTAGCGGACCGGAGTTCTGTCCTGACAGCACGCTGGTCAGCGCAAGAGTGAAGTCTTCTGCTTGCATTTGCGAGATCGTTGACAGTCGATCTGCAATTCCCTGGCGTTCGTAGCTGCCGCCCTGCTTGCGTGTTGCGGTGTAGACCGACAACAGGACCAGTCCCAGAATCGTCGCGACTGTCACACGACGAACAAGCAGTGCCATTGGGAAGCCCCGCCAATAACCGTAGTAGAGGCCCCAGGCGAAAGCCAACGGAATGCCAATGACGCCGCGACGTCCGAATGACTGGTAGGACACAACGCCGATAGCAGCAAGCAATATGGCGCCAGCTATTCCCATGAGAATCGGGTTGCGAAAGTCACGTGACCATGCCCACGCAGCAGTAGCAGCGGCAGCACCCAAGACGCCTGCAGCCGCTTGGGACGCCAGGATGCCCACCAGCGGCACCCACATGACAACGTATTTCAGAAAGGCTCCGATGATCAGGAGGACTACTGACAGAAACAACCATCCGCCCGCGCCACCATCCCAGTCGCCACGACCTGGTGTTCGCACGTAACGCAGCAGGCCCCATTCGCGTTGATAGGACCACTCAAAAAGAATCAGAAAGAGGGTTGCGACAAATGCGAAGATGACTGGCGTGACAACTTTGTCGCCAGGCTCCAAATTGCCGTACATACTGAAGGCCAACCCAAGAATGCTGCTGGTCAACTGAAAGATCGTAAACCCCCCGAGGAACACAGAGTGAATGCTCAGGAGTTCGGCTCTCCCGCTGGCCGCCATGCGAAGAATCCGCGCGACAATCCAGCAGATGAGGCAGACGAGATAGAAGGCGACGATGAAACGCATATGTGTCGGTGGTGTCTCGAATCATAGGGCCGTGATGCAGGTGAATCAGTCTTGTCGGCGAATTGCCAGAATCGTCCGATCATCTTGCGGCGGCCGCCCCCCACGAAACTCCTCAATATCGTCGCGGAGCCTTTCCAGCAACCTGGGCAGCGGTTCGGTGCGGCCGGCAACCAGCAAGTCGACCAAACGATCTTGCCCATACATCGTGCCATCGTCCTCCATTGCTTCAATGATGCCGTCGGTAGGGATGGCCAGCAGATCGCCGGGGTGCAACTGAAGAAGGACCGTTTCAGAGGTCATTATGGAGTCGACGACCCCCAATGGGGGGACGTCGGCTTCGAGGGACTCGACGTCGCCATTGGCACGGATCAGCGTCATTGGCCCGTGCCCGGCCGATAGTGTCTCGATCTGGCCAGTCGCAGCGTCGAACTGACCAAACCAGGCTGTGACGAATTGCATGGCAGAAGTGTCCTGCCACAACTGGTTGTTGAGTTGCGTCACCAGATCCAGAAGCGGCGCGTTAAGCCGGACAGCCATGCGAAGCATTGATCGGACTTGTGTGACGGAAATGGCCGGTCCAATTCCATGACCGGTGGCATCACCGACCATCAGTATGGCGCCACCATCAACTTCAACGACGTCAAAGGCATCACCTCCGGTGGCATCGGCGGGCATGCTCCATCCATGAATTTCCCAGTCTTGATAGTCGGGGAATGTGCTGGGAAAGGTGGCGCTCTGTATTTCTTTGGCAAGATCTAGATCACGCTGCAACTTGACCAGCTCCATGCGGTCACTGAGCAGGCGTGCACGCCGCATGGCGACAGCGCTCTGGGCCGCAAGGGCTGTGGCGATTCGCTCGCACTGTTCTTCAAAGGGTCCGGCACGTCGGTTGAGCACTTGCGCAACGCCCACGAGTTCATCGACATCGGTAGCGACAAGTGGAATGGTCAAGATGTTTCGTGTGCGATAGCCCGTCTTCTCATCGATGCCTTGGAAGAATCGATCATCAGCATAGGCATCCGGGATGTTGATGATCGCGCGTTGGGCACCTGCGGCGCCAGCGATGCCTTTCCCAAGTGGCACGCGGATATCGGCCAGTTCCTCCATGAGTGAGCCGTTGGGCCCATGCCCGGCGACCGCAACAAGTTCATCTTCTTTCTTGCGGTACTCGAAGACCGTTGCTCGCTCGGCATCGAGGATGTCGCGAAGGCAATCCGCTACGCGGCAGATGACCGCTTGTGGGTCATCGGTGCTGCCAAGCACTCGGCTGACTTCCAGAATGCAGTCGATCTGTTCAGGTGAGATGTCAGGCATTGAGTGGGAGTCCTCGGTGGAAGGTCCAATGGCAGTGTCCAGCAGGAGTAAAGCCTACTTGTCCACGAGCCTCATTGTCGTGGGCATGTCGCCCGGTGTGTCAATGACTTGCTGAAGTCTGCCAAGCAAAGGCGAGTCTCCTTGGAGGTTTTGGAGCCTTGCCATGGCTTGGGTGGCGGCTTGGCGATTACCACTGCGAATGGCCGAGGCGAGATCTGATGCGCTGGCCACGACCTCAGGATCGGGCACCGGGGCCACCATCGTCCAGACATCTACGACCGATTCGCGGCCGACGACTTGTACGGGGCCCACTTCCAATATTGATGGGTTGTCGCCAAGCAACTCGCGGGTTCGACCATCAAGCAAGATCACAGTACCAAACTGTTTGTTGGCCGATTCCAATCTCGCCGAGAGATTCGCCACGTCGCCGATCACGGTGTAGTCGTTCAAGTGCGGTGGGGCGCCACAGTCACCCACAATGGCTTCGCCCGTGGCGATTCCAATGCGAAGGCCCAGTCGAGTGCCACCTTTGGGAAGCGTGTTGTTCATCTCATCCATGAACTGCTGACATTCGAGAGCAGCTTGGCCCGCCAGGTTGGCTTGATCTGCTTGCTCGCCAAAGGCTGACCAGAATGCAAGAAAGCCATCACCAAGGAACTTGTTGAGATAGGCACCATGGCTGGTTACGCGGCGGGTCAAGCCGGCCATGGCGGTGTTGAGCAGCGCGACGGTTTCCTCACTGCCCAAGCGTTCACTGATGGTTGTAAAGCCAGCGAGGTCGCCAAACATGACGCACACTTCGCGGCGGACGCCACGCATGCTCAGGGCATCGGGGTCGCGTGACAATTCATCGACAAGTGCTTCGGGTACACGGGCCCGGAATTGCCGGCTGATGCGTCGTTTCTCCCGCTGCACAACTACTGCTCTGGATGCGGTGCCGCCAGCCCATGACATGGTTGATGCCACCAGTGGCACTGCCAAGGGTACGACCAACCCCGCCTCCGAGAACAATGCGATGGCAGCACCGAGCCAGCCCAGGCCGATGAGGAGCGAACACAGCGTCGCTGACCACGTGGTCATCGTCGCTGTGATCAGTGCAATTAAGAGTCCCAGCACCGCTGCGATGAGTGTGCCCCACCACGAAGGAAGTTCTTGCAAGGTGCGATTCTGCAGCACCATGTCGGCCATGGCTGCGTGCACCATGACGCCAGGCGTGCGGGGGCCAATGGCTGTGGGAATGAAGTCGGCGGTCGTGCCAGTGCCGGTCCACCCGATGAACACCAGGTGATTGTCCACGCGGTTGCGAAGTGCCTGTTCGACCATCGCAATGCGACTGGCCGACTCATCGCCACCGCGTTTGGCCAGCCGCCAGTCAAGGAGCCGTTGCATGAGGGCAGTGGAGAAATCATCGGCTCCTGCCAGTTCTTGATCAAAAGCCTTTTGGGTGTCGATGTCGCCCAGCGAGAAGTCAACTTCACCAGCAATTTCCGCTTGGATCTCCGGCGACAGCAGGTCAGTTGCGGCGATGTCGTTCACGCCGCGGATGACCGGAAGTACATCGGCGGTTGCCTCGCGTTGTAATTGACGCTGTCGTGTGAGCAGTCGTCTCGAACGTCCAAGCATGACGATCTCGCTAATGGACAAGTGGCCAGCAAATCGTTCGTCCGACTCCCCGCGATGCAGATCGGGCCACTTCATGCCGTGGGTGGTGCGGGGCCATGAAACAGTGACGGCATCATCGAGCAGTGGTAACTGCACATCGCCGATTTGCAGGATGTCATCGGTCTTGACGATTTCTTCGACTGGAATGTGGAGATAGCGTGCCGCAGCGGCAAGGCCAAGAGGGAGCACCGCGCGGCCGTAGCCGATGGGTTGTAGGGCGGTGAGATGACGAATGCCGCCATCGTGTCCTCGGCGGACGATATTGACATAGCCAGCCCCGCTGCTCTGGTCTGCCAGCAAAGGAATGGCAAAGCGATCTGCAGCAGTCGGTGGGTTCTCTCGAGGATGAGGCAAGCTGGCGGGGACCGCCCCGCGGCCAGCTGTCTGCAACAGTGCGGCGTCAATGGTGGGCTCGAGCGATCCGGCATGGCTCTTTGCCAGCAAGAGAAGCGTATCGCGATCGACACCAGTTGCGACAAGATCATGAATCGCGCGTCGTCGCAGTAGGTGCAGAATATTGTTTGCCGCGGCTCGGTCGGCAGCTCTGATGGAATTATCTTGGGAGGTCGGATCCCACGACAGGTTCTCTCTCAGTCGTTTGAGCACATCCGTGAGTCCGTCGCCGGAACCCCCAGCGGCGATCCACCTGGCCTGCAACTCATCGGGCATGAGCAAGACCCCCAGCACAAGGTGGTCGTCAATGGCCTGAGCCAAGGCGGAGTCATGGTCCGTGTGTTCATGTGGTGGTTTTACATCCACGGTGGGCTTCTGGGGGTCGGCCAGATCGAGGTCTACCGCGATGGTGGCCGCGCCGGCTCGACGCAATTCTGCAATGGCGTCGGCGAGATCAGTGCGTGGCCATGGCCATCGACCAAGGCGTTCGAGCGCCCGATCATCAATATCAACCATGACGATGCGATCATCCATGGGCGATACGTTTCGCGGGAAGATCCGCTGCTCATAGTCCAGAAGCTGTTCATTCCACGTGCCAAAAACCTCGCCGCGGTCAAGCAGAATGACCACCAGTGTCATCAACACGCTGGCGAGCAAGATTCGGGTATCGGTGCGGACGCTCAAGGCGACACAAGACTATCACGCCGTCATGGTGGTTCGCAGGAAATACAAGATCAGGGGCAGAATGGGCAGTCGTCGCCATATTCGACGTTGTCACCGTAGGTCGGGTCCTGCAGGCCGTATCCGTATGGGGTCAGGCCTTGTTGCTCGTTGTAAAGCAGGCCGTCAATTGCTTGGGCAAAGGCGGCTCGGCAGACCTCAATTTGCTCGCCGTTGCCATCAAACGTTTGCATACAGAACGTGTTGATGGACGCTGCCATCGCCTGAAGATCTTGCGAGCCAGTAAATGGTTGCCCGGACCAATGGGCGTCACCATAGTCAAGAATATTTTGATAGGTCGTTGCGAGCGAGGTACCGCCAGTTGGCAGTGGGACGCCCCAGGGCACATGGAGCACCATCGTGCCATCATGTTCGTGCAGATACTGTTCGCGGCTTGGATCATAGAAGCCGGTTTCGGTATAGAGCCCATTTTCAAAGTTGGCCGCAATGCGATGCCCATGTGGGTTATATGGATCGACATGGGTGGGCACGGTTTCGAGTTTAAAGTCCCAGTACAGGCCGGTGGCGACAGCGCCGCGATCTTCAGGAATGAGGACGCCGTTGGAGAACAGTTGTTCTGTGATTGGATTCACGCCCCCGTGCTCATAGTCGAAGTACCACGAAGAACCAGCCAGGTCGAACACATCTACTGGCGGGAGGATGTCATCGATAATTTCTTCCTGGGCCGATTCTTGTTGATCGGCCAGCAGGATTCGTGTGGACTGATTGATCGGGTCTGAA
>CAZGFN010000006.1:0-37984 GCA_964524945.1 uncultured Isosphaeraceae bacterium | reverse complement strand
CGATTCTTGTTGATCGGCCAGCAGGATTCGTGTGGACTGATTGATCGGGTCTGAATTGGAGATCGCTTGGGTGGTTTGGTCCGGCGCATCTTGGAGGTCTTGGGCTTCTGCTGCGATCAGCGGTGGTGGCCCAGCCGTCTGGAATGCTTCGGCTGCGGCAGGATCAGGTGCTGATTGAGTTGACATGGCACTCCCTGACATGAGGTGCTGCACCTTGCTGCCGTAGTACTTCATGGCGATCGCATTCATGGCGTTTGTTCGTGCGCCAACCACCTGCGTGCCCTTGAGCGCACTGTGCGAGACTGCCATGCCCGTGCCCCGAACTGCCAGTGCGCCAGAAGGCGTCAGCACTGAGAAGTCGTTGGTCAGTCCAACTTGGCCGACTTGGAGGTCGGCTCGTCCCCGGTTGACTTGGATAGCAGTGCGAAGCACATCGCCGGCGTGGACCATTTGCGGGAGTGACACGCGGGATCCGCTGTCGATGAGAATATTGGCATTGAGCCCGACTCGCAGCAGCATCCACGACCGAAGCCCTGTGCGAATAATGGCGCCAGGTTGAATGATGTCGTCCTTGGTTGCCTTTTTCCATGGTGCCTTGGAGTTGGCCCGCCATTGCACACGCCCTGTGACATCCATGATGACGGCGCGTAGTACTTTGACCTCATCCTTTTCGAGGGGTTTGACGGACTCAAGGGCGACCTTCTTGAGCATCTCAAGGCGCTTTTGCGCACCTTTCCCCTGTAGTCCAGGTGCTGGCGCGAGGCTTTGCTGGGTTGTATTCGTTTCGATTGGCGCGTTGTCTTGAGCGATCGTCATCGACACAGGCGCGATGGCCAAGGTGGCGATGAGGATGGGAATCATGGAGATGCGTGCAGTCATGGTGCAACCTCGTTGTCATCCGTTGCCACCGGTGTCGGAACAGGCGTGTCAGCCTGATCCGCAGGGGGGGCGCTGGGCAGGTTCTCCGCTTCCACAGCCTCCTTGGAAGGCGGTGGCGCGGTTTTCGCGGTGGCCGCTGCTGCCTCACGGGCAGCAAAGGCCATATCAAGCCACTGTTGCTGCTCCGTTGCGGCAATCAGGGCCAAGAATTCAGACCCAGTGAGGGCCTCGTTCTCTGTTATGCCTGGAAGCAGCCCCATGTGAACCAGTTCTCGGGTGGAATATCGAGGAATTTTTCCGGCAATCCGCATAGATAGACCGCCTTGCACATCCAGAATGTGGCAGATGCATACGGCAATCATGCCAATCTTGGCGGATTCGTTTGGTTGCGGCGACGTGCCTGCTCCAAGCCATCCTCTGCGTTGTGCTGCTGCGAGCCGTTCATTCCAATTCTCTGGCGGAGGTGATTCTTGGACCAAGAGCAGTAGTCCATGCAACGCATCATCATTGGTGGTGACTGCTTGGGACTCGAGCGTGTCCCAGTAGTCCAACGAGTCGTTATCAGTTGGCCACTGCACAACCGCCGATTGTTCGACAGTGGTGCGTTCTGTCAGTCCGCAGCCAACCAATGCCATCGCGGTTCCAATCGCAGCAAGCAGTCGGAATTCAGAACGCATAACTGATTCCTCCATAGACGAATTGGCGTACTTGATCGGCGAACGTATTTGATGGGTTCCCACGGTTGGGAATGAACAGGCCGTACCGAAGATTGAAATTCACATCGCTGGTGATGCGCCAATCAATGCGTATATCTGTTTCCCAGCCAATCCACCGATGGTTGGTTGTTGGTACTGAGGTTGGAGCGCCAACCGTGGTCTTGCCAAAGAGAAAGACATCAAGGCCAATCCGGAGGTCATTGGGCCGTTTTGGATTGATAGGCAGCGCTGTACTTCCGCCAACTCGGGCCATGAGCAAGTTGGTGATATTTGGTGCCAACGCGAGGCCAGTATTGATATAGCCCAAACTGTTGAATGCTCGGTCGCCCGAGCCAGTCTGGTTGCCACCAAGAGTGCTCGCACTGGCGAGGCGATCACCATCCCCTGTGCCAAAGGCCAGCGTGCATTCGAGCCGGGAAAGTGATGCATCTCTCGCCATGTAGACCATATTGAGTACGCCTGCCCACGCGTCAATGTGTTCCTCGGTCTGGATCCAGGCAGTGCCAGCCCGATTAATAAATGGGGTTGATAAGCCATCGCCGGACTCATGCACCATTTCCAGTGAATATAAAAACTGGTTGCCAATTGAACCGTTGGATCCAAATGAGAGGTAGTTGGAGTTGTAGTGATACTCCACGGGGACTATAGGTGGGCCTAGGCCTGTGTTTATCAGCACACTGCGATCATCATTGTGATCACGCTGCAGGAAGTACGATATGAATGGGGCCAATTCAGGGGATAGTTCGTACTGGGCACGTACTGCGTAGGTGTGACGATTGGTGTCAGTATCGTAGTCGGGCCGTGAGATATCAAAGTCATACAGTCCGCTGCGTGCGCTGACTCCGACCAGTCCTTCGATGGAGAGTTTGTCCATGCCCAGCCGCATCTTGGCACCATAGAGATCGTTGCTCCACACAAGGCCAGAATTCCAATTGACGAATTGTCGACCGACTCGGACGTTGAGATTAATGTCTCCTGCGGTACCTTCATTCGCTCGCTGCCAGTTGGCCAGATCAAATTCATACCAATAGCGATTGCCGACGGGATTGAGCAGCCCATTCTCGTTGTCACTGTTGTAATAATCGCTATAGAGGAATCGCAGGTTGCCAAAGAAGCGGTGCCCGCCGCCAATGGTTGCCTGCATATACGTGTTTGCTTCGTATTGCCGTAGCCCGTAGGGCTGACGCTGGGCATTGTCCAGTTTGACCAAGCCCAGTCGAATCGAAGCGCCATAGTCGAAGGTCATTTGTTCGCCGAGTGTCTGTCCACGGTGCTGGTCGAGACGGCGTTGGATTTCGTTGTCGAGCATTTCTTGCTCGAGTCGGTTGACCAGTGCAGCCTCGCGGCTTTGGGCCTGTGCGGGGGTGACGACTCCGCCGATGGCGAATAGTCCGATGAACCCTACGAGGAAGAGGCTGGTGGCGGGCAGGCGTCGGTGTGTGGTCAAGGGCCACTCCTTGGCTGCAGAGCCGGTCATGAGGTATCGAGCAGACCGATGGAAGTTCAGAGTATCTCTTGGGAGTGTTACAAGGTGGGAGGCACAGGGCTGCCCCATAGCTGAAGTCTACACACATTCTGTAATTCCGATGGCACGACGCGGTCAGGTATGGCACGATGGGGGCATGCAGGTCGTCATCACCGGAATCGGAGACGCATTTAGTGCGGTTCACCATGGGTCCAGCGGAGTCGTGCTGGCCCCGGGAGGCCGGATTGCCATCGACTGTCCGGGCTCGGTGATGGCGATGTATCAACAGGCCGGACAGGCATGCGGGCTTGATCTTGGAGTCGAGACGATCGACGACATCGTGCTGACCCATCTGCATGGCGACCACAGCAATGGTCTTGAGACGCTGGGATTTGCCCGGCGATATCTACATGATCCACCCGTGCCGCCCCGTCTCCATGCTCTTCCAGAGGTCCTCGACCGGATCTGGGAGAAGTTGGCCCCTGCGATGGATGGTGCCACCCGCGCCGTCGGGGCCGCCAGTAGGTTGGAGGACTACTTCGATCCACGTCCAATACAGCCAGGCCAGCAGGTCCAGATTGCAGGACTGACGGTGGAAGCCAGGCGATCGATTCATTCTGTGCCCACGATGGGAGTGCTCTTTCGATCAGGGGACGCAACGTTTGGTTGGTCTGGGGATGCTGAATTTGAACAGGACCACATCGACTGGCTCTCGCAGGCCGACTGCATCGTGCACGAGTGCGGTGAGTACTTCAAGCACACGCTGTGGACCGAATTGGACACTTTGCCGCCCGACGTGAAGGCTCGGATTCGACTGATTCACATTCCCGATGGTCGATCCGTGCCCGATGAACCGATGCGGCCCGTGCACGAGGGTGAACTGCTCGACGTGGGTTCTGCCTGAGCCCCATCCCCAGACGTAGCGGACCTTCTACAATGCAGCACTTTCCCCACGCTCGCCACAGGGCGACAGAGAGATCGAGCATGGAGCAGTGCATGGTGCGAGAAACGACATCTTCATCGACCGCTGGTGATGTATCGCCCTTTACCCACCGGCATGTGGGTCCCGATCGCGACGATGTGGCATCGATGCTTGAGGTTGTTGGCAAGTCCACACTCAACGAGTTGATGGCGTCGGCGATGCCTTCGTCAATCGTATCGCAGACACAAGGAAATGCGCCAGCGCGAGGTGAGCAGGAGGCATTGGAACTGCTGCACGATTTAGCCAGCCGCAACCGGGTCATGCGAAGTTGTATCGGCATGGGATATCACGATGTCATCGTGCCGCCGGTGATTCAGCGCTCGATATTTGAGAACCCATGTTGGTACACGCAGTACACGCCGTACCAATCGGAGATTGCCCAAGGTCGACTCGAAGCGCTGCTGAACTTCCAGACGATGGTTAGCGACCTCACAGCGCTTCCTGTTGCCAATGCATCATTGCTCGATGAGGGCACCGCGGCTGCTGAAGCCATGATCATGTGTCGCCAGATCGCCAAGGGACAGCGCATGCGATTTGTCGTGTCCGACACATGTCATCCGCAAACGCTGTCGATTCTGGCTGGACGCGCCGAGCCTCTTGGCATCGAACTTATTGTGTGCGATCCCATGTCCGATGAGGCTGACCTTGCCACGGCGTGTGGTGTATTGGTGCAGGTTCCCGACACGATGGGCACCGTGACTGATTGGAGGGCGCTGGCCAGTGCCGCCAAGGATGCCGGTGCTGTACCAGTGATGTGCGCCGATATTTTGTCGCTGACGCTCTTGGCTCCTCCTGGCGAGTGTGGCTTTGATATTGCCATAGGCTCGACTCAGCGGCTGGGCGTTCCGATGGGCTTTGGTGGTCCACACGCGGCCTACATTGCGACGCAAACCGCCTATGTCCGCCGGCTACCTGGTCGCATCATTGGTGTCTCCCGCGACCGCACTGGCCAGCGTGCTCTGCGGATGGCGATTCAGACTCGCGAACAACACATCAAACGCGATCGCGCCACGAGCAATATCTGTACCGCGCAAGTACTGCTGGCCATCATGGCGGGCATGTATGCCCTGTGGCATGGACCTGAGGGCCTGCGTCGCATTGCTTCTCGAATTCACATGCGGACCCAGTGCCTTGCGGCATCGCTTGATCAGGCTGGCGTATCCATCGAGCCCGGAGCGAGGTTTGACACAGTGGTCATTCATGCTTCTTCGTCTGACGATGCTGCAGGCATGGTGACTCGTGCCTGCGAGGCTGGTTACAACATTCGCCGGTTTGACAACGGCACATCCGTGGGAATTAGTCTGGATGAGACAACGACCGAGTCCGATGTGGCAGCGCTTCTTGCCGCGTGTGCGCCAGGCGCCTCCCTAATAGCCCAATCCCACGTGGCGTACCCGGACAACTTAGCGCGGTCAAGTGGGTACTTGGCCGATCCAATCTTTGGGCGATGTCGCAGCGAAACGGAAATGTTGCGATACATCACCCAGTTGCAGGGGCGTGATCTGTCATTGGCGCACTCGATGATCCCACTGGGATCGTGCACGATGAAACTCAATGCGACCTCTGAAATGATGCCAGCGAGTTGGCCCGAGTTCTCTCGGATGCATCCATTTGCGCCAACGGACCAGACCACTGGGTACATCGACATGATGTCGATGCTCGAGAACCGCCTTGCCGAGTTGACTGGATTTGATGGCGTCTCGCTTCAGCCCAACGCTGGTTCGCAGGGGGAATATGCCGGGTTGCTGGTGATCCGCGCGTGGCATCACAGTCGCGGCGATATAGATCGAAATGTATGTCTGATTCCCATGTCAGCACATGGGACCAATCCAGCCAGTGCCGTGGCCGCGGGGTTCAAGGTTGTGCCTGTGGCCTGCGATCGTAGTGACATTTGCATTGATGACCTCAAGGCTCGCCTAGAACAACACAGTGGCAAGGTTGGCGCCATCATGATCACGTATCCGTCGACTCATGGCGTGTTCGAAGACTCGATCGGTGAGATATGTCGACTCGTGCATGAGGCTGGTGGGCAGGTCTACCTCGACGGGGCCAACCTCAACGCGATGCTGGGGCACGCACGCCCTGGTGAAATCGGTGCCGATGTGTGCCACCTCAATTTGCACAAGACATTTAGCATTCCTCATGGCGGTGGTGGCCCGGGTGTTGGCCCCATCGGTGTGGCCGCGCACCTGACGTCCTATCTCCCCGGTCACCGAGTTGTGTCCCCCATAACTGAACAAGACAATGCCATCGAGGCCGTCGCAGCAGCGCCCTGGGGCAGTGCAAGCATCCTGCCGATTTCGTGGATGTACATCGAGATGATGGGCGATGTGGGGTTGCGATACGCATCGAGCATTGCCGTGCTGTCGGCCAACTACATGGCCAGTCGACTCGACGGGCACTACCCGATTCTCTATCGCAATTCCAATGGGCTATGCGCTCACGAGTTTATTCTCGATCTTCGTGGCTTTGATAAGTCCGCTGGCGTCAAGCCTGATGATGTAGCCAAACGGCTTATGGATTATGGATTCCACGCGCCAACCATGTCATGGCCGGTTCCAGGAACATTGATGATCGAACCGACGGAAT
Organism: uncultured Isosphaeraceae bacterium; assembly: GCA_964524945.1. Lineage (GTDB taxonomy): Bacteria > Planctomycetota > Phycisphaerae > Phycisphaerales > SM1A02 > UBA12567. The sequence goes on along the minus strand of CAZGFN010000006.1, from coordinate 31,353 downwards.
CGGAATCGCGCGGCGAACTCGATCGCTACTGCGATGCGTTGATTGCTATTGCCCAAGAGATAGCAGCCGTAGCGTCCGGCGAGTTTGATCGTGAGGACAATGTGTTGCGAAACGCGCCACACTCCATGCGAGAAGTCACGTCCGACAGCTGGTCGCATCCATACAGTCGTGAGCAAGCGGCTTGGCCCGCGGACTGGCTGCGTGATCGAAAATTCTGGCCGCCGGTTGGTCGGGTGGACAATCCGTTTGGTGATCGCAATCTTGTCTGCACGTGCGCTGGCATGAGCGAGCACGCCGAAGGTTGATCGGAATTACCCGGCGGGTGTTTGTCCTGCAAGAATTCGCAGCCGAATGGTCTCATCCATGTTTTGGATGTGTCCCTGCAGCAAGTCAATATTGACCGGATCAATGTCGAGAATGACGTAGGACACGTCTCCAAGGCTTTGCAGGTATTCGGCGTGGATGTTGGCTTGCGCTTCGGCGATCATCGCATGGAGTGCGCTCAGGACGCCTGGGACATTGCGATGAAAGTGCAGCACACGGACGTGCGCTGGGTCGTGGCTGGGCAAATCGACCTCAGGCACATTGACGGCCGAAGTCGTAGTACCGGTATCGGCATAGCGAGCAAGTTTTTGGCCAACATCAGCGGCAATTTGTGCCTGTGCTTCTTCGGTACTGCCACCAATGTGTGGTGTCATAATGACATTTGGTAAGCCTGCGAGTGGGCAGTCGAACGCGTCTTTATTTGACTTTGGCTCGGCCGGGTAGACATCCAGCGCGGTACCACCGATGGTCTCGTTGCGAATCGCTTCAGCGAGGGCATCGAGGTCCACGACGCTGCCCCGGGCATTATTGATGAGTGTCGCGTCTCGCTTCATGGCGGCCAGTTGGGCGCCTCCGACCATATGGCGAGTTGTGGCTGTTGCTGGGACATGCAAGGTGACAACATCGGCGCGTTGGAGCAGTTCTTCAAGGCTTTTACATGGTTCCGCATTGCCAAGGGCCATACGCGGAGCGATGTCAAAGTAGACCACCCGCATTCCGATGGCCTCGGCCAGTACCGACACTTGCGAGCCGATGTGCCCGTATCCGACGATTCCCAAGGTTCGACCGCGTACTTCGTGGGCGCCCGAGGCACTTTTCTCCCAACGCCCCTGATGTAGACCCATCGACCGGTCAAAGAGCCTGCGATGCAGCACGATGATTTCAGCGATGGTCATCTCGGCGACGCTTCGCGTGTTTGAGAAGGGAGAGTTGAAGACCGCAATGCCTCGTCTTGCCGCTTCTTCGATGGCCACCTGATTGGTGCCGATGCAGAAGCAGCCAATTGCTTCTAAGGATGGCGATGCCGCCAGCACAGCGGAGGTGATCTGGGTCTTAGAGCGAATGCCCAGAAAACGAGAACCGCGAAGTGCGTCGGCTAGGTCATCGCCAGAGAGCGCGCCGTCGTGTCGCGACACAGACAGATCAGACCCTGTGAGTGGTGTTTCGGCTTCGGTGTGGATGTTCTCCAATAGGAGAACGTCTTGGGTGGTCATGCAAGATCTCGCAGTCAAGTGGACATCAGACGCCGGCACGCAATACCGGCGTCATTGGCCAGTGCAAGCGCGTCGATGCGGGAGCCTACGGCCAACTGCATCCATGCGTCAGGTGTCAGGCAACCAATAGAGCAGATCCGCCGGGTTTCGGTGGCAAGATCACGTCCTTGGACGTGACGCCGTACCTGATGGCTGATGATGTGGCCCAGCGCGTAGTCCGCCAAGTACAAGGGATATCCGACCATGTGTTGGTAGGCGGCCAGCGTTGTGTAGGGGTCGTCGCCGTGCAATTCTTGAAAGTGGGCCTTCCAGAGTTGTTCGGCGGTACTGAGAACGGTGCCGCGGAGGGCCGCGGCATCAGCATCTGGGTTGGCATAGAGCCATCGCCAGACATGCAGTTCCAGCAGCGCCGGGCCGGCGATTTGGCATGCTTCGAGCATGGTTTCGCATGCAGCGTAATCTGCGGCGGCGGACTCATCCTGATCCAAGCCTAGAACACGGCCAGCAAGCCATTGGTACAGGAAGGCAAAGGCCTCAGTGCACGCCGTGTTGGGGACGCCGCGAAGTGCTGGACGTGGCACGAAGTGCGTCGAGCAGAGTTGTTCGAGGTTGTGCCCCAGTTCGTGCATCGCGGTATCGAAGCCATCCCAGCCAAGTTCTCCATCGAGGCTGTTGGTTCGAAGCCACGCGCCATACTCTGGCAGTTGGGGCCGCATGGCATGACCAGCACCTCTGGCGATTTCCACTTGCACGCGATTACCAAGGAACTCAGCGTCGCCATGGGAGTAGCCCAAACCACGCAGAACGTCTGGGAGCGCCAACTGGAAACCGCGGTGGTCTCCGAATCGCTTGCGGACCATCGCGTCGAGTTCTTCGACTGGTTTGGCTGGTGCGAGCTGATCGAAATAGACATCATGTGCTTCCAGAGGTCGGCCCAGCCGATTCGATACCAGTTGTGCTAGGTCGCGTCGGGCTGGTGATTCGAGCAGGTTCAGCAGGTGCCGCTCGACTTCCGCTTCAGGAATCTCCCGTTGCAGGTCGAATTTTCGGGCAATCGCGGTGGGGTACTCATCGTGGTGCGTGTCATAGGCCTGCGCGACCTTGAACATGTCGAGCCATCGTTCATAGCGTTCCAAGCCAACGACGTCACCGGGGTCACCTCCGTCAATTGTGTTGTCAGTCGGTCTCCAGTCACCCTTATCCAGACCAGCCATGATCGATGCGGGAATCGTGCCGTCGATGTGACGCCGCATGACCCACATCAAAGCGCGTTGTCGGTCCAGTCCATTCTCACTGGCATAGCCACCCCGGACTTCTTCGCGAATCAACCAGTGCGCGAGGAGTTTGCGATCGGCATCGAAGGGCCGCGTGCCGTCTGACAAGACCATCGATCCGACCGGGACATGAAAGTCGGCGACGAATCGGTTGGCGGTGTGCCCGAGTTCGCGCGCAAAATCGGCGGTTTCCTGTGGGATGCGTGGTCCGAACATCCGGGCCAACCTCACAGACGCCCACGTTGTCGATGACCAAGTCTCACCGTGTTCCAGCATGGTTTGAAGATCCGGTCGATCGAGGTTCAGCAGGGCCACGAAGGCAATTTTTTGTCGGTACAACTGGTCAGATAAATCTGGCGAGGGGTCGAAGGTTGCCAAGATGTCATCGATCTCATCCATTCGCTCGCCGCGGAGATCGGACCATCGGCGAAGTGTGCGGTGCATCTCGTAGAGGTGCCCATTGATTTGTTCCATGGCGATCTCGAGCCGGTCGACCAAAGCGTCCAGCCGCTCGGGGTCTGCGATGAAGTGCTCCATGCAGAATGTGTGCATGGCTTGATCGTCGCCATCTTGGGCTGTCCATCGTGCGCGAACACGATCTAGGCCAGCGGCAACTCGGTCCCGGCAATCGTCGCCGTGACGGGCGGTCAGTTCGTCGATGGTGCAGTAGGTGGCGGTGGTCATGTGGAGCGACTCCTTGGGGTCCAATGATGAGCCACGCAGTCTATCTACATGCCTAAGGAGGGGCCCGCGAGGGCCTATACTCGCCGCCATGATGAATCAACAAGCACGAGGGATATGGACGGGGATACTGTTCGTGGCGATCTGTCTGTCGCTGGCGTCTTGCGCTGGGAACACACGATCATCTTCTGGGCTGCGGGAAGGCGATATTTCCCTGGGAACGGTCGACAACGGCAAGGTGGTTCGCGCCCGCGTGGGCCAGTTGCTGCTGGTCCGATTGCCCGAGAACCCCTCGTCGGGCCGAACGTGGCAATTGGTACGTCAGACAGATCAGTTGGTCGTCATGCCCGATGGAGAGCGACTCGAACGGGATCGTAAGACGATGGCTGAGAATTCACTGGTCCAGACCCAAGAATTGCGATTCAAAGCAACCGGTCCAGGCGAAACCATCTTGTCCATGGCCTATGTTCGCCCGGGGACTGGACTCAACGCCAGCGACGATCGTTGGATGGTGCAGATCATCGTTGAGTAGTCAGTTCACGGCGTCGGCTCACGATGAATCATGGTGTCGAGCATGGTGCCGATGAGTGCCGTTCCTTCGTGACTGCCACCATCTGAGCCGCCGACGACCATAACACGGGGTGTGATCTCGATCTCCCGCTCGCCGATGATCTTCAGCAGTTCAAGAAGCGCAGCGTTCTGCATTCCGATTTCCTCGGCAAGTTTGCGGAAGAGTTCGGCCTGGGCTTCAGCCTTGATCCTGATGGCTTCTGCTTCAGCGCTTGCTTCGATGAGGACCTGCTCCTTGGATTGCTCGGCGATCTTGACCGCGTAGGTGGCGGTGGCGAGGTTCGCCTCTTCGTCCGCTTCCTGCTTGGTGCGGCTCAGAGCCTTCTGCTCTTCGGCGGCTCGCTGCTGCTCTTGGAAGGTGATCTGCTCCTGAAGCGCGATTTCGCGGTCCGTCTGTGTTTTGAGCAACTCGCCGAGCGAGGCTTCATCGCCGATTTGACCAATACGAACGGCATTGACGCTGACGCCGACCTGCCCCATCTCTGATCGGATGGTGTCTGTACTCGATGACTCCTGCTGCGATCGCTGCTGCACATAGTCGAGGGCTTTCACGTTCTCGGCGTTGTTGCGGAAGATCGCTCGCACGACTGAGGCGAGATACCGCTGCAACTTGGCGTCATCACCGCCAAACTCGGCCACGACCTGCGGCGCGTCGGTTGGATTGATACGGAACTCAACGCGGACATCGACCGGAAAGGTAAAGCCGTCGGATGTTCGTACTTCGATTTCTCGCCCATCCGTACCCTGTGCGGCCGCAGGCCCGATGCCGTAGCGGATGATCTGCTGCTCGGTTGAGAGCAGTGTGACCTCATAGGCCTTGGTATTGAGGTAGATCTTGTCGGGGTACAGCGGCTCCTTCCAGATGCCGCGCTGGCCCTTCTGGACGACGCTCGCAACCTGACCATCGGCGGTAGTTGACGACTCGCCGACATTGGACTTGATTACACCGACCATGGCCTTGGGGATATTGGTTGCGTCGGACAGATCGACTTTGAACAGCCGCGTATTGAGTCGATAGTTGCCCGGTTTCAGCACCGATGCTTGTGGACCGCGATAGCCCTTGCCTGCGGCAAGGAAGTGCTCGGCGTGAAGCATGTCGGCTGGCTGATCCCATTCGGCCGCGAAGGCTTGTCCCTGCGGGAGCGGCACTCCATCAACGGCTGTGATGAGCCCGACTTGTTCACTGGAGACAGTGACGATCGATTCGATTTCGATGTCATAGAGCCCGGGCCAAAGCCAGAAGTGCCAGCCCGGACCGAGGATATGTGCCTGCGGCCCTTTTTCATTATTGGTGGCGATAATCTGTCCGGCGGGAAGTTCTTCGCCAAAGTGCTTGACGACGATGCCAATTTCGTTCTCACCGACGTGCCGAATGGAGCTTCCAAGCACAAAGAGGAAGAGTACGATCAGTGCTGCGATGGCACCGCCAACGCGGATGGTGGTGTTGGTCGAAGAAAATGCCCAGCTGCACAACCCTACGGCGAGCACAAGGCCTATCAGTAGCAAAATAATCGTCATGGTGGTGTCTCCTCGTACCACCCCCGCTGTACCAACATCGTGTTGGCACAAGTGTGGGGTCGCTCACAATACTTGGAATTTGAACCGTTCGCGTTTCACGACCCTATCAGGGCAGTGATGGGGCCCAGTGAGGCTCGGTGGCAGGGTCTGCCCAGCGTCGCATGCTTCCCAAAGCCTCAAATGACTCGAGGCCAACGTGTCCGTCGGGCGCCGCGACCAGCACGCGACCGTTGTGCCGTGGTGAGAGGAACCCGCCAACGGATTCTGGATCAGTGCCTGCTTTGGGCACTACGAAGTTGCCCGTGTCGGTGGTCTCCCACTGTGGAGTTGGCCCTTGTCCTGATGGGGCGAAGGGTGTGTTCAGTCGCCAATACCCCTCGAGCACATCAGCACTGGCATCGCCGCCGCGTCGCCCACGGGCCGAGGCGAATGCCACGAGATCAGCAGGCCGGCGAATGGATGCGATGGTGTCGGCGCGAAGCGGCGAAGCGCCGGGATCCTGTGAGGCAATGAATTGTTCGAGTGTCCAGACATCGCACGCATCTGACTGGCGTCCACCAAGCCAATCGGTGTTCATTCCAAGAGAGGGATGCAGGGTTGCCAGATACACCGCCTCGCTTTGATTGGTGCTATTGGCCAACGCATTTTCCCAGAACGTGCGTTGGTCATTGACCCAAAGTGATGCCACTGGATCGTCCAAGTAGGAGACGAGTCGCCACAACCACCGGCGTCGTGCGATGTCGGGAATGGGCGTTCCGTTCCACGTCATTGGCGATTCACTTCCAGGAAGTGGAACCCCCGCCTCGAGTTGTCCAGGGAGCACACGACCCGCGTGGTCGAAACTCCACGATCGCCATGCTCCGATCATTGAACGCGCGGCGCTTCGCTCGACTGTTGTGCCCGCCGAGCGAGACAGGGACCGGGCTCCTGGCAGGATGATGGCGGTGAGCAGCCCAATGATGGCAATGACCACCATCAGTTCGATCAATGTGAATCCGCGACCTGGCTGCTTGTGCACGGGGGCTTCCTTGAAAAAGCAGGACGTTGCTGAACAAGTAGTAGTAGTCTGAGAAGTGCTTGGGCGAAGAAAAATTATCATATTGAAAGACATCCAATTGACACACAGTCGCAATAGCGTAACATGTCTCAACTCATTGGGACGACTGTGTCCTCTTTGGAGGAGACTGCCAGGGATTCGCGATCATGATGCTACTCATTGCAACGTGTTCTGTCATAGGTGGATACGAAGAGCCGATCTGGCCGATGCCCGTGTTTGATCGGTGGAATTACGCCTTCAATACGTCGCCAGGTACGCGTGGGGTCGCTTCGACATTTTCCGCGTGGGAAAGCCCATACGACTTTGACAACCGCGACGGGCAACTCTTGCTCGGGTACGTGACGGATGATCAGGTGACACCGGGCCTGCCGGCCTCGTCCTATCAACTGATGTCGTGCCAAGTGCAATTGGCAGTCTCTTCTGATGATCTCGTGTACGACGCGACGGTTGATGATTGGTCTACTCACCACACGGATGGTCCAGCCGATGCCGACGCAGGACGGCCCACGGTGTTGTCTGGCGTCGCGTTTCGAAACGGATGGAATGGGTGGGACTTTGGGGAGACAGGTTCATTTGGCGAGGCGATGGGCCATGGCGTTCGCAACTGCTACCCAGTGGACTTTGATGACAATGGCGACCTTCGGGACATTTCGAACAACCTGGCCGAAGCATTCAATCCCAACGTGTGGGCGGTCGGTACGACCGACGTCGTCGCTCCGGGCGACGTACTTCCGGCATACACGCCACTGTCCTTTGACCTTGACCTGAGTGATCCATCGATTCGATGCGCTGTGCAACAGGCGCTGGCCGATGGTCTACTTGAGTTTATGGTGACGAGTTTGCACCCCGCAAGTGAGCCAGGATCAGGTGGAGAGAATGCCTATCCCGACTGGATTCTCAAGGAGAACGTGCTGGTCGATTTTGGTGTGGCCCAGGCGGCCTCGCTGTCGCTGACGCTGCAGGTCGTGCCACCCAGTGGCGTGGCTGGAGATGCCAATGGGGATGGCTTGGTCAACGTCGAGGACTTGCTGTCCATTCTTGAGTCCTTTGGTCCATGCCCATGCTGCATGGCTGACCTTGACGGTTCCGGAACCGTAGATGTGAACGACCTGCTGGCGACAATCGCTGGCTGGTCCAACTGAGTTGGTTGAACAATCTGTGTCGCGTAATCGGCGATCACCCTGAGGAACGAGAAATGACTTTACAAACACGAATATTGGTCCTACTTGCTTCGGTATCAATGGCCGGATCGGCGACGGCCGGTTACATCGCCGAAGACATTCCTGCTTGGAGGGGCCACGAGAATGCCAGTTATTACAACTGGGAATCATTCACATCTGCGGACGCCTCCACTGGCCCCAACTTTCCTTCCAACGAATCCCCGCCAACTGGGAACGCCTTGCTGTTCAATTTTGGTGAGGGCGCCATGATCAGTGGTGACAACAACATCTACGGCTACGGGGGGGCGCTGAACATTCACACCTATGCCTACGCCACGCAGGATGTACAGGCGGTAGTCGCCAACATCTCTATGCACGGCACCGAATTGTTGTACGACAACGTGATGCTTGCCATGAACGATATCGATGGCGCCAGTCTGGGTTCGATCATGGGCGTTGCCACGCTCAACTACTGGGAGGAAGTGGACTTTGGGGGTGGCATTGGTGCCATTGCCAACGTCAGTTATTCCTTCGACCTCTCGGGTATTGATGGCGATGTTGTGGAACTCGGGCTGATCTTTGCGACCGCTGGGCCGCACTCCAGCCTAGATGCGGTGACGCTTGACTTCCATGTTGGCAGTGTGCCCTCTGCAGGCGGTTTGGCCCTGTTGGGGCTGGCCGGCTTTGGTCGCCGCCGCCGCCGCTGACCGTCCATTCACATATTGACCCTGTGTGATCGTCGCCGCCGTTTCTTCTGGAACGGCGGCGATGTTGTGTGTGGATATTGGCGATGCGTGTGCATCTCAAGGCGGCTTCGTTCCTGCACTACAGCAGCACGGCACCCAATGAGAAGCCAGCTACGGCCGCAACCAAGGCGATGATGGCCATCGACACGGGCGTCAGTCGAGAGTCAGGAAGATCGACTGCTGTAGCAACCGGCGGGGGTTTGAGTACCGCGGCGAGTTCGTCACCCAGTTCGCCAGCGGATCGGTGACGTTGGTTTCGGTCATGGCTCGTGGCACGGTTCGCGGTCGCGTTGACGGCGCTGGCCAATGGTGTGTCGAGTCCTTCGCACCAGATCTGCAGGATACGACCCAGATCGAAGACGTCGGAGCGTCCGTCTAAGTATTGCGGCGCCATGGCAAGACGTTCTGGCGCGCGCCCCGAAGCTTCTCGAATAGTTTCGGCCGCTGCGCTAGTTGGAACGGCTGCCGCAATCGTATGGAGCAGGCCTGGGCCTGTGAGCATGACGTGTGCGTCGTCTACCACCAAGATTCGTGATGTATCAAGCCGCCCATGCACGAGTCCGTGCAAGTGGAGTTCTTGAATCGCGGCGCACGCTTGCACTATCCACTCGATGCGTTGCCGAAGCTGCGCGACCGTTGTGGCGGGGGCCGATGGAATCGGCGTCCCTTCGATCCGTCGGATCAGAAAGAAGGCTTCGGGGCCACGGCCAAGGTCGACCGTACCTGCCTCGACGACGCGGGGGAGTCCCGGATGCTCGATTCGCAGGAGGGCCTCGGCGTGAATAGAAACCCGTCTGGCATCTTCAAGGGTCAGGCGTTGTCGAGCAAGCAGCAGCGTGGTGGGCTGCGTACCTTCTTCTCGCACGGTCGACCAACGCTCGAACAGACCATCATCTGGCAGTCGACCTTCGAGTCGGCACGTTCCCACGCACCCACCGGTACCGGTATGAAGATCCACGCGTCCTTGTTCCGAGGAGCCGCTGAAGGTGTGGGTTGCTTGCGTTCGCGTCAACGCGTCTTCAGCCGATGCGTAGTGCTTGAGGAGTTGCCGCACTTCGTCTCGCAGTTCTTCGTTTTCACCACAGACTGAGTCCACGAATCCACCGCGACTGGCCGGTGGCCGGTCCAGTGCATCGGCAAAGATCTGATCGGCTTGATCTCGTGAAGTGGTCACGTGTGGGAGGGACTCCGGTGGTTCAAGCGGTTCATGCAGTCCAATGGGATCCAAGGAGTCGCAGAACCGATCGCTAGGATATCGACCACCTCTGGGAAATGCCCAATTGAATGCCAATAGGCCGTTGTGGCGGTTGGTTTGGGGTGTTCACAACTCACACGCATTACGCAGTGGGTGGGTGTCCACCACGCACCTCCACCACGCACAAAATTCCCCAGCGGGGCTTCGCCCTTGGGCTGTAGAGAGGCCACCGCCGCAGGTCCGGGAATCGTGGGGCTATCTCGCAGGGGTCCATCAACTGCGGAGATTAGGAAAAATGGTCGATCCAGAGTGGCTCAGGGCCGTATATACCCCTTGGTGGCCGCTCTGCGGATGATCGTAATGGAGTGTGAGATAGCGTGTTATGGCGAGTTGAAACCCATGTTAAACTGGCAATGTATGGCTTTCCGGGTAGCCGGCACAATCCGCATGATCGGATGCTCGCTGGGCAGCAATGGCCAATCATCTGGATTGGGCGGAGCCTCATGGCCCTTGCGGTCGCATTCTTATGGGGTAGGTGTGTGTCGAAGGACACGCCTCCTACGGAGCGAGTACTGAATGGCTATTGATCGACGATTCTGCATCGCTGTACTGGCGATCCTGGTGACCACGGTGGCGTCTGCCAAGACAATCCGTGTGCCCGAGGATGCGCTGACGATTCAGCATGCCATCGACGCCTCGGCTGCTGGCGACACTGTCGTCGTCGCGCCCGGTACGTGGCGCGAGACACTGGATCTCCGCGGCCGCTCCATTTTGCTCAAGAGCCGCGATGGCGCCCCCTCCACAACGGTCGACGCAACTGGTCTTGCGGACAGCGTCATTCGCTGCATGACCGCCGAGGGACCTGGCACTGTGATCGAAGGCCTGACTCTGACCGGGGGTAGCGGGCACACTGGACTACACACCTCAGGGGCAACGCTGGGCGGCGGTCTGCTGATTCTGGGCGCATCGCCAACCTTTCGAGACTGTGTCATCACCAAGAATTCCGCAACGCTCAATGGCGGTGGTGCCTACATCGGCACTGCCAGCCGCGTGCGATTTGAAAACTGCACGTTCTCGAAGAACGATGCAGAGAAGGGTGGGGGCGCTTTGTGCTCGGCAAGCAAGCCAGTGTTCATTGGCTGTCGCTTCGAAGCCAACTACGCACGCTACGCCGGAGGTGCGTTGCACGCTTCGGTGGACAGCGAACCCATACTTCGTACGTGCCAGATGATCGCCAACCAGGCCGCGTTTAACGGCGGCGCGGTTTGCTCTATGCGATCAGGTGGGGCCGTGCTTGATACATCATTCGACCGAAATCGTGCGGGCTTCCAAGGTGGCGCGATTTACTTCGGATATCGCACCGCCATGACCGCCGATGCGTGCATATTTGGCGGACCTAGTGACAATGTCTCGGGCAGTGGACATGTTGCCCGCATAGACACCCGACAAGGACGGTGTGATCTCGACGCGGGCGTTTGTGTCACCGCAGAGAAGGACGACTGCGAACTGGCTGGTGGTCGTTACGGCGGTGATGGCACGGAGTGTCTCCCCGTGTCTGATCGCCAGATCGCCATTCGCCAAGGCGACTTCAACAGCGACGGTCAAGTCGATAAGACGGACATGGCCATCTTGCTATTGCTCTGGCGATAGAAGATCTCCCACATCACCGTTGGCCATCCTTGCTTCAGACGCCGCTCAATGCGGCGATGATGTCCGACACGTCGGGCATGGGGATGTGGTCTGGGAAATCCATTGGCTCACTAGACCACACGATGGGCTCGTCGGCGGCATCACATCGTCCGTGGCTGCCACGGACCAGTGTTGGGTCCAGCGGAATGACATCCATCAGCGTGCGGAATCCCAGCGTCTTTCGCAGCAGTCGCAATGCGATGGCCAATTTGGGAACGCCAATGGCCGGGTCAATGAATAACTCACGCGGGTCATAGCCGGGCTTGCGATGAATATCGACGGTTCTCTGATAGTCGGGTGCTTCCTGCGGACACGTCCACCAGTCGTGTCGGAACCAGCAGTCCGCTTTGGCGACCAGCACACAATCGCCGCAGCGTTCGTGCGAGAGACCATGGACGACAAGATCATCGCCCCGTAGCACTTGGTCAACCCCATCAAGTGGTTGTAGACACGACACGACTGCATCGATGTCTTGGTGGTCAGCAACATACACATGTGCAACCTGGTGGTCGGTCACGGCAAACGCTCTGCTCTCACCGGCATCTAGATGCAGGCGACCGCGTTCATCACGCATCGCGAGTAAGCCCGCGGCGCGGAGTGCGATGTTGGGCGCGCAGGAACGGGTCACAGGCATGATGCCATACTCGTTGACCACCAGAATGCGACGGCCCCGCGACATGAGGTGCTCGATGAGGTCGGAGGCAACGTCGTCAAGCAGGGCGCACTGCTGGGCCATGTGTGGACTGTCCGGGCCGAATTTCTGCAGGCCGTAGTCCAGATGGGGGAGATAGGTCAGCAGCAGGGTCGGGTCATACTCCGCATCGACACGGCGGGCCGCTGCTGCAATCCAAGCGGTGCTGGAGATGTCGGCGCCAGGTCCCCAGAACTTGAACAGTGGGAACTGCCCAAGGTCGCGTTGGAGCGAGTCCCGCAGCGCCGCGGGCCGTGTCCAGATGTCCGGGATCTTGCGACCATCGGCGGGGTACATCGGCCGGGGTGTGACTGTGACGTCAACATCGGCGTACATGGCGTACCACCAAAAACAGTTGGCACATGTGAATGTTTCGTCGTGCCGAGCCAAGCGATCCCAAATCTTTTTCCCACCAACGAGGCCATTGGACTGTTGCCAGAATCGTGTCTCAGCGCGATCGCGATCGTGCCAACCGTTCCCCACAATGCCATGTGTGCTTGGCGACGCGCCAGTGAGCATGGCGGACTGGCTCGTGCATGTCACCGCCGGAAGCGTGGGCTTGAGGCAACTGCGCGACCCAATTTGCATCAAGGCTGACAGACGCGGCATCTGCGACAGTTGCCTGTCGGTCAAGGCTACGAGGTCGATGACGGCGGTGCGGTGCAACATGTGCTCAGGATCCTCTACCCAGTCGCTGCGTAATTCGGGTGACTACGGCCATTGCCAGAGCGGCCCATGCCCATTGGGTACGACCACCCGAAACCAGCAGGGCGGCATCCAGTATCGCAAGACCTGCGATCGCCCAGCAGACGGCCTGACTGTGGCGTCCCGCCTTGATTCGAAGATACAGGCACGGCAACCACACCACCAGCACAACTAGCAAGCCCGCGCCTGTTGCCAGCGGTGTGCCCAGCGGACTCGTTACGCCTACGCCAGCAATTCCGATACACGCCAGAATCATCCAAACGATGCCGCCGTTGAGGCGACTTTCGCCCCCGCGTTCGCCTCGGCCGATCGTGGTGATGCCAATTGTCCAAAGCGACACGGCGGCAGCGGCGATCCACACCACAGCGTCGACACGACCGACCAAAAGCAGCGCGGCGAGCACCGGTACGCAGGCGCGACATCCGGCCATCAACAGAAGGGCGGCTAAGGCAGAGCGGCGATGGAGAAAGTGGTACAGAATGATCAGTAGCGTCAACACGCCAGCGGCAACTACAGCGCTGATGTAGCGCGGATTCCCAGCCATTGCAGTAGCCGCCAGAACCGAGAAGCCGATCACCAGTAGTAGCCAGCCAACGGCGGCGACCAACGTGACTGAGATGCGTCCAGCTGCGACTGGACGCGTGGAGTTGTTGGCGCGATCGAAGGCCACGTCACCAGCGTCGTTGATGGCCATGCCTGCGAGATACAGCAGCGACACGCCGATGAGTGTTCCGCTCAGTACGGGAATGAGGTTTGACTCGAAGCCCTGCACCGACAACCCGACGCCAAGCAATACGTTGGACCAGACGGTCGGAAGATTCGCCGCTCGCAGCGTGATCCACCAGTTGTGAACGCGGCTCACCAGCCCACCTCCTGCATGATCCGCATGGTCCACTCGAGTTCACGGGCGATTTCGTCTTGCACCGTGGCTTGCCGGAAGGACGGCGGTAGCACATCCCATGCATAGGTTTCAACTTCTACCGGTGGTCGTTGGCCAGTTGCAGCGACGGCCCTGATCAGCAGTGGTATCCATGACTGCGTGGAGTGCAACGCACCAAAAGTCGCGCGATGCACTGGGACATGCAGGTGTGTTCGCCAGACGCCTTTCGGATCGATTCCGTGCGTCTCAGACAAGTCATTGTAGATGGTCAATGCATCGCCGACCAACACAGACGTCTGATGCATCCACCGTTCTTCATCAAGCGACTGCATGGCTGCAATGGCAAGCGGCGTGCTTGCCTCGGGAGCCGATGAGATCTGCACACGGCCGATGCGGATCTGCGCATCGTGAAGGGTGGCGACGGCCTCATCGGGCGATTCATGTTCCACCGCGAGATGGCAGGCGTCCAGACACGCTCGCAGGGTGCCACGTGCAGCGGCGTCTTGAAGCGTCGTGTCTTTCACGAAAGCCGCCAGTGACGCGGCAGTGGACAGTACGCATCGTGGCTCGGGCTCAACGGCCAGAAAGATCGTGCGGTCGCTTCGTTCACTAAGCAGGTCCAGTTCTTCGCACGCTGTGCAGAGCATGGATCTGGCAGCATCGAGATCAATGGCATGCGAAGGCCACCCAATTGGAACGGTCGTTAGGCCAATCTCGTCGCCCGGTTGCGTTAGCGCGATGACTGCCTCGGCGGCGCGGAGCGTGTAGTCAAGCCTGCACTGGTCGCCCCACGCCGGTTGATAGACGGCGTCCTTGACCCGGTTCTGGTGAAAGTCGCCCTGCGGAAATGTGTTGAGCCCGAGTAGTGGCGTGCCAATTCGTCTCAGTGTCGCGGCAATGGGAGCGACCGCAGCGGCCGGATCGTCGCCGAGTACATGGTCAGGCAGCCACAGACCTACGGGTGCGCTCTCTGGAATGCAAGTGCCCATTGTTTCGACCGCTGCAGCGAGTTCCTCTGCGCAGCGGGTGGGCAATACATTGGTGCACCATCCGGGCCGCACATCAGACCTCGACGCGAAACTTCGGTGATCGTCCGAGAAAGGTCACCGGATTAGTGAAGGTGACGTGTTCGATCATCGCGGCCGGATGGCGTCTGCGACGCATTTCCATACGCGCCTTGGGAACCGCCAGTGGATCGGAGTCGCCCCAGTCGCCTGCGGAGTTCATCCAGATCCGCTCGGTGCCCCAGCGTTCAAGGATGTCGACCGCTCGCTGGGGTGTGCACTTGGTGTCGGGGTACAAGGTCATGCCCGCCCAGAAGCCTCGGTCGAGTACTTCGCCCACGGTGTGTTCTTCGACATGATCGATCAGCACGCGATCTGGATCGAGACCTGCATTGGCAGCAGCATCCATGATGAGCAGCGTGCCCTTGAGTTTGTCTTCAAGGTGCGGCGTGTGCACGAGTACGAGATCGCCACGACGCTTGGCCAGATCTAAGTGCTCCCCAAGCACGGCCAGTTCATTCTTGCTGTTCTTGTTGAGGCCGATTTCGCCGATGCCAAGCACATTGTCCGCGTCAAGGAACTCGGGGATAACCGAGAGCACTTCACGCGCAAAGCCAATGTCTTCGGCTTCCTTGGGGTTGATGCACAGCCAGCAGTGGTGGCTGATGCCGTACTGGGCGGCGCGTTGTGGTTCCGTCACGGTGAGTTGCCGGTAGTAGTCACGGAAGCCATCGACACTGCACCGGTCAAATCCAGCCCAGAAGGCGGGCTCGGTGATTGCGACGCATCCTGCTTGGGCCATGCGGCGGTAATCATCCGTGGTCCGCGAGACCATGTGGATGTGCGGGTCGATGTATCTCATGCGTCCGTCGCCGGTGGTGCGCCATACGCCCCCTGCATGGGCGCCTGTTGAATCGGCTCAGACGTCTGGTCGCTCAACAGCAATTGAATGCGTCGTACGCGGTCGCCTTGTCCGTCGTCGAGTAGTGCCATGGCACGTCGAAGAAAGGCGATGCGAAAGTCCTCATCATGGCCACCACCGGATCGATCGACGCGATCAAGGAACGCGGCGAGATCGAGCAACTTGGCGCGGTGCTCAAGAAAGTATTGGTCGACAACTTCGTCCGGACTTAGGCCGTGTGAATTTCGATCGGGCATGGGGGGCTCATCCTACCCGCCCGCGTGAGACTCGATCGATGCCACGCTGCGCGATGATTCGGATGGCCTGTCGCATGGCAGCATCGTCGATGGCATCGACTTCATACGGATTGCCTGGCTCAACGACCAGTGTGATGGCAAGGCGTCCGCCGAGATGTTCTCGGAATCGTTCTATCCCTTGAAGCAGCCGGTCTTCGTCGCCCAGCGCATCACAGTGGAGCGGGAAGCCCAGTGACTCGAGGCAATTGGCCACGCGGGTCACTGGTCCAGAAACGTCTCCGCGTACAAGTTGCGCGTATTGCAGGTCGATCATCAGTCCGATGGCCACAGCATCGCCGTGCGAGAGCCGGAAACCGGTCATGAGTTCTAGTTGGTGGGCCGACCAGTGGCCGAAGTCCAGTGGGCGGGCGCGGCAGGTTTCAAATGGATCGCCGCCCTGCACGATGTGGGCGACATGCAGATTAGCCGTGGCGGTCACGATGCGTTCCATCGCGTCGAGATCGCGGTCGCACAGTGCTTGGCAAGATTGTTCGATGTCCCCCAGAAGCGTCGGTTGCTTGAGTAGCCCTACTTTGACGGCTTCGCTCAGGCCCGCTCGCCAGTCACGCTCAGCCAGCGTTGTGAGCAGCATCGTGTCGTTAACGACCGCAAGGGGTGGAGCAAAGGTGCCTATGAGGTTCTTGGCGCCGAGTGCATTGATGCCATTCTTAACACCCACTCCGGCATCGGCCTGCGAAAGCGTCGTAGACGGAAGTCGTAGTAGGCTCACGCCCCGATGCGCCGTTGCCGCAGCCAGTCCGACGGCGTCCAGCATCGCGCCTCCGCCAATTGCCAACACGACCGAACGCCGGCAGATGCCTCGCTCATGAATGGCGCGAACCACCGAGTCGACCACGCCGCGGTCGTTCTTGGCACGCTCTCCCCCAGAGACGATCATTGGTTCTGCGACGGGCTCGATCTGCTCACGGTGCGTCGCAGCCCACTGGCTAATGGTCGTGCTGAGGTTGGGCTGCGCCTTGGCGAGTCCTTCATCGAGTACGGCGAGGATTCGTGTTGGCCCGTCATCCGTGACCAGGAGTGCAGCGAGGGCCTCTCCACTGGTTCCAAAAACATCACGACATTGCAGGACGCGATGCATCCACTGCACGGTGATGGGTCCATTTGATGGAAGTTCAAACACACAGGCCTCCGAAGCGATGAGAATTACCCGCCACAGGGCCCATGATACGGCCGTAGGCCCAAAACGCTGTCACGAAGCGATGAATTTAGTTTTTCCAAGCCTTGAGGGCCGCTTCAAGAATGGTGACGCACCGTTCAAGGATGTGCTGCTCGAGTACATAAGCCAGTCGAACCTCGTTGTGGCCGAGTTCCTGGGTTCGATAGAACCCAGCAAGCGGTGCCATGCAGATAGTCTCGCCATCAAGATTGAAGTCTGTGAGCATCCAGCGGCAGAAGGCGTCGGCGTCGTCAACTGGAAGTGTGATGGCCAGATAGAAGGCACCCTCTGGATTGGGGGCATCGAGTCCGATCCGTCGCAGCCCAGCAACAAGCACATCTCGACGCGCCTTGTATTCGGCTTTGACCTTTTCGAACCAGGACTCCGGAACGGTCAGTGCGGCCTTGGCTGCATATTGGTCGACGCTTGCTGGCGATAATCGTGCTTGGCCGAACCGAAGGGCGGCTTCTCGAATCTCGACATTTCGGGTCACGATCCAGCCGATTCGTGCGCCGCACGCGCTGTATCGCTTGGAGATCGAGTCGATGATGATTCCGAACTCATCGGCGGCGGGTTGATCCAGCAGTGATGGCGCGCGTGGTCCGTATGAATCGTCGTACACAAATTCGCGATAGACCTCGTCGCAGATAAAGAAGACATCTTTGGCGGCGCAAATGTCAGCGATGGCGGCGAGCTGTTCTTTGGAAAGCACCGTGCCAGTGGGATTACCAGGCGTGGGAAGCACAATGGCGCGAGTGCGTCCAGTGATGGCTGCTTCGATGCGGGTGGGATCTACTTGATAGCCGTCTTGGGCATGGGTCGTGACGGGCGATACCTCAACGCCCAGCAAGTGCGCGTAGCCGGCATAGTTGGTGTAGTAGGGCTCGCAGACGAGGATCTCATCACCCGGGTCGGTGACGGCGGCCATTGCAAATAGGAGCGCTTCAGATCCGCCCGTCGTGATGACGATGTCTTCGGCTTCGATCGGGCGGCTGATGCCCGGTCGCTCGCCATACCACGCGGCTAGGGCCTCACGGAAATCGCGGTACCCGTCACTGGGCGAGTAGGCCAGCACGGTGTCGTGGTAGGCCTGATAGGCCTTGGTTATCTCGTCGGGTGTGGGGATGTCGGGCTGGCCAATGTTGAGGTGGTGCACTGTCAAACCACGATCTTGGGCGGCCGCAGCAAGGCCTCCTAGGGCCCGAATCGGCGATGCGGGCGCCTCGGCACCACGTCGTGAAAGTGTGCAAGTTGACATGGGCTGGCTCCTTGGTCGATCTGGGCGGCGGCTGGCCGGCTTGGTCGGATCGCGATGATAGCATTGCTCGCATCGCTCGATTCGCTGTCGACCTATACTCCGCCTCTTCGACGCCCCGTAACTTTCAGGGGCCTCAACGCATTTGTGTACACGTTTGGAGACTCCAGATCATGATTCGTTCCCTTCTCGCAGTGTCCGTTCTTGCCGTAGCCCTGCCAGCGGCGGCTCAATCTTCAGATGGCGATGTGACTGATCCAACAGTCAAACTTCGTGCTTTGGAGACCATGAATGAAACGGCCTCAACCAACCTCAGTAGCTCCCTCGCTCACGAGAAGGAACTCAAGTCGTTCATTCAGGCCAACAGTCTGGCTTCTGCCTGTGATAGATCCACTTCGAGCGACGCTCCAACCAGCGACAACCATGACATGGCCATGTCCTTTGACAAAGGTTTGGAGATCGCCATCAAGCATGAGCAGATGGCACCTAGTCAGACTGATGTGTCCGATGAGGTCGTCGCTCGGGAAACCGCCGCGTACACCAATTTGACTAAGTCAACGTGGGGCAAGTTGCAAGCGTCGATGGCATCGATTCAATACATGAGCGATTGTCTCAAGGCCAACGGGAGGTTCCAGGCTTACAAGGGTTGGTCCAACGATCAAGCCAAGACCCGCCAGCAGGAAATGGACGCGCTCAACGCTAAGGTTTCAAAAGAGAATCAAGAGAAAACAGCTGCACAGAAGGAGCGGTTCCGTAAGGAAGATGCCGCATTTGCCGCGGCCCAAAAGAAACGGCATCAGCAGTTTCTCAACACCATGTGGACGCAGCACAAATTTGAATCGAATCAGGCCTTGAAGGCTAGCAAGTACCGCACGAAGTATGGGCAGGGGAGTTATTACAACTCCTATGGCGGCGACCGTCCGCAGGGGTACGGCGGCGGCTATGGGTACTGAACTCACGATGAATGAGGACACATCTGCAGGCCGCCGCGTGTATTCGCGGCGGCTTGTTATTTGGCAGTGTGATTGACGAGACTACTTGCTTCGCTGGATTTCAGCGTAGGCATTATGTGAGTGAATGGACTCGTAGTTCTCACTCTGGACGTGATACCAGTTGATGCGATCATCGGCCTCAAACGTCATGGCGAGGTCGCGGACGATGTCTTCGACAAACTTGGGGTTGTCATAGGCCTGCTCGGTGACGACCTTTTCGTCGACTCGCTTGAGCACGCTGTACACCGGAGCGCTCGCGGCGGACTCGATGTGTTCGACAAGGTCCTCGATCCAAACCATGTTCTGCATACGAATCGCCGCGGTGATGAGGCAGCGTTGGTTGTGGGCGCCGTACTCGGAAATTTCCTTAGAGCACGGACACAAACTTGTGGCGGGCGCGGCTACTTGCAGCGTAAACGTGTGATCTTTCGTAGTCGAGTCACAGGTCATCTCGACGGCATAATTCATGAGCCCCGCTTTGCCCGAGGCTGGTGCATTCTTCTCGATGAAGTAGGTGAAGCGAACCGAAATTCGTGATGTGGCTGCATCGAGTTCGTCACACAACGCACGTCCAAGATCGACGATGCGATTGGGAGTCATGCCCGATCGGTAATCGTTGAGCATCTCAAGAAACCGGCTCATGTGCGTGCCTTTGCGATCGCCTGGCAGCGATACGAACATATCGATGGTGGTATCGACCGTCTCATGTCCACCATCGCGTGTCCGCACCGAAATCGGATATCGGACGTCCTTGACGCCAACTTGGTCGATGGCGATTTGGCGATGGTCCCCGCGACCTTGTACGTCGGGGATCGACGCCTCGCAGGCCTCGCGGGAGGACTCACACTGGCAGCTTGTATTCACATGCGTCTCCTGCATCAAGCCCCCCAGTGTATCGCAACAGCCCCGCTCTTTAGTGGGAATACGTGCGATGTGTGGGTTGTGCGGGCCAGAGGGGTCGGTTGGGCCATTGGCCTTGTGAATCTTGCCCAAGCAAACCTTTCAGCAGGTCGACATGTTTCTTAGGCCCCTGCTGAAAGCGGGGGTGTGTTGGAGGCACATCCGTGAACGAGTTCTATGAGACTTACATTCGCCCTTGGGGCCCTCGACGGCGTATTGTCATTGGCGCTGGGATAGCGCTGGTGGCCGTTCTGGTGGCTCGTTGGTGGCTTGATGCTGGCCCACAGGCGTCTTACGCGGCAGAACTGTCGATTCGATCGACTGGCCCGCTTGCGGCGGGTATTCAACCACGGGTCCGGTCGGTGGGTGTCCAGAAACTTCCCTCGGGTCACTGGGACTTGATGTTTGATTTGGAATGGACCTGCCCAGGCAATCGCGTGGGAATTGAATTGGCCACCGGGTGGCTCCAAGTGTGGCCACAGGGCGACCCAGACCTGCGTTTGTATCTCCCATGTCACTTGTACGCATCAGTGACACCAGGCCATCCCACCATGTACCAACTGACGACCGATTGGGACGATCATGACCCTGTGCACGAAGCGATTCGTCGGAGTGATCCGTCGCAACTACGAGCCATCTTTACAGCAGAGCAAGCAGTGCTGGCAGATCGGCCCAGCAGTCGATATGGCCGTCAGCTCACGCTGACGCGTGGTCAATCCTCGACGCCAAACGTCGGATCGAATCCATGGGCTTCTCGGAAGGCGCCGGCCAAGGCTTTGCCCAAGTAGAAGTGGGCAATTCTGCGTTCGACCTGCATGAAGTCGACCAGCATCAGTCCATCGATCACATTTGAAAAGGTCGTGTCGAGGTTGAATGGCGTCAGGAGTCTCGCCTCGAGTTTCAAGTACTGGCGAACCAACACTGGAACAGGGCGGTTGTCGTGTTCAATGTCGCGGACGAGTTCGTCAACGTCCTCGATCGTCTCGCAACCTGTCAGAAGCGCGTCGATGTCGACGCCAGCAACGCCCGCGGGTTGATACGGCGTGCGTGGTGACACCAGAGATGCAAATTCCTCTTGCATCGTCGAGCGTGCCAAGAAGCCGGCGATGAGTTGCTTGGACTGTTCGGCGTACTCGTCACTGACGCTCACGCCGCCAAAGGCATGCCGGTAGCGACGTTGACGTGCCGCGAAGGTTGAGATTCCTCGCCACAGCAGCATAAGTGGCTTGAAACCACGTTGGTATTCCAGACGGATGAAGGACCGTCCGAGTTCAAGCGTTGGACCGAGTCGATCGAGCAATTCTTGGTCGTAGTCAAAGAGTGTTCGGGTATAGAGCCCGTCGAGACCGCAGGCAGGTAAGATTTCGTCGGTCAAGCCGATGCGGTAGGCCCCGACGACTTCGTGCGTCTTTCGATTCCAAATGAAGAGGTGGCGATAGTGCCGGTCGTACTCATCCAAGTCCAGATCGTTTCCGCTGCCTTCACCTACGGCGCGATACGTCACCTCGCGGAGGCGGCCGATCTCTTCGAGGATGCCCGGAATATCCTGGGCTTTGGCGATGTGGATCTCAAGGTCTCCGCTGCCGCCCAGTAGGGTGTCTTCGGAGAGTGCTTGGACTTCCTTCAGGAAGCGATTTGAATCAGTTGCGGAGCTTGGAGCGGTCACGGTGGGAGTCGATGTGTGGGGAGATGTTACGGGAGACGTTGCGGGAGCGCCCATCATGTAGACACGGCTGCGAAGGTATCCGATCGCGGTCTCTCGCGAGTGGAATCGCGACACTGTTTCGGGTGGGATTGGTCGCCCGATGCGAACCCGAACGGTGCTTCCTCGCATGGCTTTGTAGGCCCGTGGAATCATGTAACTGCGCAGCCTTGCCGAGAGCAGACCGGCCCATTGAAAGAGGCGGCCATTGTGTCCGTCGAAGTACATCGGAACGATGGTCGCTTTGGTGCGGCGTGCGAGCATAAGAATGCTCGGGTTCCACGGGGGATCCAGCACGGCGCTGTTTTTCCAAGTGCTGTGCGAGACCGCTCCAGCGGGGAATGTAGCGATCAGGTGACCATCTCGAAGCCACTGCATGGCTTGGCGAATCGAGGCTTGATTAGCCTCGATTCCCTCCGGCGTCTCGAACACATTGACCGTGATGTAGCGTCTAGCAAGGAGCGGAAAGGCAAGTAGCATTTCGTTGACGATCTGTTTGGAGTCGGCACGCACTTCCTGCGCCAACTCGGATTGAATCAGGCCCTCACCCATTCCATAGGGGTGATTGGACACCACCATCACCGCGCCCTGGGCTGGGATTCGGGCGAGTTCCTCGGGGCTGACATCGTGGGCGATCTGGGCATTGTGAAGGCAGCCCTTTTCGACGGATTTGTTCTGAGCGTCGAAGGCCATGCCCCCCGCATAACTATGGTCGGCCCACATCAGCGCAGCGAAGCGTTTGATCAGTGGCCAGGTGATGTTGAACAGCAGTTTCCTCCAGCCGGTGAGGTTCGGCGGGGGGATTTTCATGTGCGGCATCAGGCTTGGTGGTTGGTCAGGCACGGCAAAAGGGTAATGCGGTCCGCCTGCATCCGGTGGGGTGTTCCGGTGGCGGATCTGTTAGAATTTCCAGCATGTTTATGACGCTACTGACCAACGTGCTTTGGATGTTCTTCCTGCTTCTCGTCTGCGTTCTGTTCTACGCAGATACCGCGTCGTACCGTCAGGAACTTGAATCCATCGATATTCCCGAGGCGGAGTGAGTCCACAGCGGCGTTGGGGGTGGTTCCAGGGGGACCGGGGGGTGTGGTCAGAATGGAATTTCTTCGTCGTTGACTGCTGCGGGCGCCG
This sequence comes from uncultured Isosphaeraceae bacterium, assembly GCA_964524945.1. GTDB lineage: Bacteria > Planctomycetota > Phycisphaerae > Phycisphaerales > SM1A02 > UBA12567. The sequence continues at coordinate 8,291 of CAZGFN010000006.1, read as the reverse complement.
ATGTAGCGGTGGTGTCCGCTGAGGCCATCGTGGCGATTCCCGCTGGCTGCGCACCGCCGGCGACGATGTACTCATGGACCGTGTTGCGATCACCAAAGCCATCACGACCTTCTTCGACGCCGATGCGGGCTTTGACCTTTTTACCAATGCAGTTCTCCGCCGTCAGTCGACCCGACTTGAATGCATCGTCAAGGTCGGCCGCGTCGCAGAACATGCGAATCTTGAAGACGGCCGCAGGGACCGAGACTAAGAAGTCCCAGACCCGCGCTTCGTAGCCGCCAGGGTGGGGGACCTGCAGGGTCAGGGCGATCATCTGATTGCCCTTCTGGCTGGTTCGCTCCTCGGCTTCAATGACTTCGGCGTCGTAGAGCCCCTCGGGCAAGAGTTCGAAAGAAGCACGTTGTGATCCGTCTGAAGGGTTGAATTCCATGCGGTTGATGGTAGCACGGTTCTCCCAGATCCTCGAACACATGGCCAAAGGGCAGCGATCCTTTGAAAGCAGATTGCATTCCACACGGTCTTGGAATCTATTTTGGGGTCTAGGGGGGGAGAATTGCCCGAATGATTGGATCAGCGACCATCTTGATGACTCCAATGACGTGGGTGTCGATGATCTGCTGATAGTGGTCGCCGCATGGGGGCCATGCCAAGGTGAGTGCTTGGTTGTACCAACAATGATGGTGTTGTCAGTACCGATGACATTCTGGCCATGCTCGCCGCTTGGGGCCCATGTATCTGATTCGCGTTGCAGCGATTTCAAGTCCTAACAGCGATGAGATGGACCTGCTATCCTCACACCCTCCATGAGGATTATTGAATACCTCCACCGCATCGACTTTGTCTACGGTGGTCCTCAAGTCGCGGTGGTCGACTTGTGCCGCGTGTTACACCGCAGAGGGCACGATGTGACGCTGGCAACCACCGTTACCCGTGATGTGCCCCCAGCGTGGCTTGCTGGAGGCGATTGCCCACGTGTTTTGAAAGTTCCCGTGCCGGTGCTGCCGGGCCGTGTGTATCGACCTGGACAACTCAGCGAACTGCGGCAAGCAGTTCAAGCAGCCGATGTGATGCACCTCAACGGCGTCTGGGAGCGGGCCAACATTCAAATTTCGGGCATAGCCAGACGAGTGGGCACACCGTATGTCGTCAGCCTGCACGGCATGCTCGATGACTGGTGCATGGCACAGCGAGGTTTCAAAAAGCGCATGTACCTTCGAATTGGCGGGCGCAAGGTACTTGAGCGAGCGGCCTTTGTGCACTGCACCGCCGAGGGCGAACTGGAACAGTCACACAAGTGGTTCCCCAAAGGTCGCGGCCGGGTGATTCCAAACCTCATGGACTTGGCGGACTTTGAAACACTGCGAGGTCCTGAGGCCGCCCACGCGCGGTGGCCGCAACTCAACGGGCCGGGTCCGCACCTGCTGTTTCTGAGTCGACTTCATGTGAAGAAGGGCATAGAACACCTCCTTCGTGCGATGCCGCGTCTGGTCGAACAGTTTCCTGACCTTCAATTGTTCATGGTGGGCCCTGGTGAAGATGCCTACGTTAAGTCACTCAAGACGCTGGCCAAGGAGCAGGGAGTCGCAGACCGCACACACTTCACCGGGCAGATTGGCGGTGACGAAAAGTGGTCGCTCTACGAGGCATGCGACCTCTTCGTACTTCCCAGCAGTCAAGAGAACTTCGGCTTCGTGCAGTTCGAAGCGTTGGCATGCGGTACGGCGGTGATGACCACCACGTTGGTTGACACGTGGCGTGAGATTGTCGACAGTGGCGGCGGGGTGGCCGTGACTCAGTCGGCCGACGCCATTGTTGAAGGGATTGCGCCACTGCTTGCGGACCGTCAACGCCTAGTCGAGATGGGTGCCGCTGGCAGGGCTTGGGTGTTTGATAACCTCTCGACCGATTCGGTCGCTGCGGAACTTGAAGAAATGTATCGCGACGCCGCGGGGCACTGATAGCGTGTCGCATCTTCGACGTCCTATGACGTTGCACGATCGGCCGCTGCTGCGACTGATCACCCTGTGCTCGCTCTACCTGACCCAAGGCCTTCCGTACGGGTTCATGTTCATCACGCTCAGCGCCGTGCTGGCCAAGGAGGGTCAGTCGCCTGGCGATATTGGTGACCTGCTTAAATACGCGACGTTGCCGTGGGCGTTCAAGTGGTTGGCTGGCCCTGTGATTGATCGTTTTGGCGTGCCGTCGATGGGGCGGCGCCGCCCATGGATCCTCGTGGCGCAAACCGGCATGATTGCCTCGCTGCTGGTGTTGTCATTTGGCCCTGATCCACTGACACATCAAGGCTTGTTGGTAGCGGGTTTGTTCTTCATGTCGGCATGCAGCGCCTTGCAGGACGTATCGGTCGACGCACTGGCCGTGGACATGCTGCGAGACTCCGAGCGTGGCCGGGTCAATGGATTCATGTATGGAAGCTCGTACTTGGGCAATGCCTTGGGCGGCGCGGGACTTGGCACCATCGTGGCAACCGGCGGTTTACGAATGGGCTTTTTGGTGATTGCCGTGGTCGTGGCCTTTGTCATGCTGCTGCCACTCTTTCTGCGCGAGCATCAATCGGAGCGCTTGCTTCCATGGACATCTGGGCAGGCGTCGCCAGAAGCGCCCGCACTTGCGGACTCGGCGGTGACCGTGTTCAAGCGATTGGTCCGGGTGTTCATGTTGCGATCAACCATTGCTCTGGCACTGGTGACGTTACTTATTTCCATTCCAAGTGGCATGTTGACGGGGTATTCGTCCGTACTGATCATGCAGGATTTGGGATGGAGTGTCGAAAAGAATGCGACGTGGAGTGGCATCGCGACCTGGATGGGTTTGTTTGGGTCAATCGGCGGTGGCTTACTGGCCGACCGAATGGGCCCCCGGCGACTGGCGATGGTGGCTGGAACGGGGCTGGCCCTGTCGAACCTCATATTTGCTGACTCGCGTGCATTGTGGCAGTACGACTCATTCATCATTGGGCAGATGTTCTTGGACTCACTGTTGTCTGGCCTGTTGTATGTATCGCTCTTTACATTGTGCATGAAGGTGTCATGGCCGATGGTTGCAGCGACGCAGTTCACGGCGTATATGGCGCTCTTGAACCTATCGAGAACCATTGGTCAGGATCTGACAGGCCGAATTGAGGATTCAGTCACGGTGCAAGGCGCCTTTGCGCTCGCTGCGGCGCTTCAAGTGGCGCCGCTCTTGCTACTGGCGCTCGTCGATCCGGGGCAAACTCGACGTGTTCTTGGGGGTGGGGATGACTGAGACCAAACAGTTTCAGGACGAACCGTCACGCATGCGGTCAAGACTCTCGGGGAACGGGTAGGTTGCAAATGCGCCAGTGGGCGCCTTGTGCCACATGGCCAAGGACGGATAGACGTCGCCTCGGTACCCAGCGTTGTACATGCTTCGCAGTACTGCTTCAAATGATGGCTCGTCACCATTTTGATCAACCAATCGGTTGGAGTGGGCGCCCAAGAAGGACACGCTGGCTGTCGGTTGTCGATCGTGCCTGTGTTGGAGCATCTTTGAGACGGTTCGGAAGCCGCGTTTGAGGTCGTCCAGCGTGAAGTGGTCCTTGTTTTTTGGTCGGAGAATGGCCAGCACGAGCAGACTGTCGAGATCAAACTTCAACACATACGGTTCACGATCACCTCGCCCGTGCAGCGAGGCAGACTCTTGAAACACATGCGCGTAGGACGTGGCTGATTTCACGGTCCACTGACTGGTCGTCACCATCTCTAGAAGTGTGCCGATGATGCCGTGGCTGTTGTCGGCGTCGTTGATGCCGCATACAACGGTTCGGTATCGGCCCCCTAGGACATCACGCAGCAGGCTTTGTCCCCACTGGATGCGAATCTCACCACCGCCAACAATTGCTTCGCGGGGGTCGTGAGATGGGAGAATGATGATTCGATCGCTGCGACGGTCGGCTTCCATGAGACTGTCGCCGTCTCCCTGATAGAGGCGAGGTCGCTTGGCATCAGTTGTGGCGGTCATGGCAAGGCTCCTACGGAGATGGGGAGTTGGGAGTGTGCAGGATAGCGTCAGGGGCTTATGGGCTGTAGTGAGACCGCTCGCAGCGGCGGGCGCCCCCATTATTTGAGGGTGTTCTCATAGAGTGGATGTGGAATGTTGGAGCCACATTGGTGGCCAGTGTCATCATCTATGCGGTGGTGTTGCTGCTGGTCGCGGCGGTGTTCATGGGCTACATTGTGGCCTGTGCCAAGCCGTTGGCATGAACTGGGCGTGCAGCCACAATGGAGTGTATGGGCCTTATGGAACGAACACGTCTAATGCCACAGTTATCACCTTGGGCCAAGGTGGCTGTGCCACTGTTTTTGCTGTGTTCGTTGGTGCTCAATGTGATTGCGCTGCTTCCAGGCGTGCCATTTCTTCAGATCTCGGGCATTGGGGCGGCGGTTCTTGAAATTGTAGGTCCATATTCAATTCTCGAAGTCATTCGATTGCTCTGGATCCATCAGTTGTATCCGTTGGCCATCTTGGTGGTGGGGTTCTCTGTGCTCTTCCCCCCAATCAAGTTGGCGTTGGGGACCTGGGCGTTGTCCCGACCAATGACGATGCAAGGTCGTGAACGCATGCTCGGTGCTCTGGGGCACTTGGGCCGCTGGAGTTTGCTCGATGTCTTTGTGTCACTGCTCATCTTGGTGATATTAAGCAAAGAGGATGCGGTCGGAGCGACGGTTGAATGCGGTTTGTATTACTTCATGGGCGCTATCATTCTGAGCATGATCGCTGGCACCATCATGCACGAATCTGTCCGGCGGATGGTTCCGGGCAAGTTGCTCCGGATTGATCGACGCCGACCAGCCATTATCTTTGCGGGGTGGCAAGGGGTTGTTTCCACCATTTTGTGTGTTGGGTCAATAGTCGTCATCGCTCGTGCCTTCTTTTATCCACTCTTTCAGATCGATCAATTTGGCTTCGCGAGCAACCTCTGGTCCCTCAAGGAATCGATCGCCTTCCTCTATCAATCTGATCTGGCAGTCTTCGCATCGATCATGGCAATCTTCCTGATCATTGCGCCCATCGCATCGATGTGCATGTTGCTCTTTGCCTTGTATGTGCCTTTGCCGAGCATTTGGCGGCGGAGAACTGCGTTGATAACACGATATGTTTCCGAGTGGTGCATGCTCGACGTATTCTCCTTGGCGATGGTGTTGTATCTGTCTGAGGAAGGTAACTTTGCGAAGTTGGCTATCAAGCCGGGCATGTGGTATCTCTTTGGATCGGTGGTCGTTTTTATGGGCTCACTGTTGTGGGCAGAGTTTGCGATGCGTCGTACCTTCATCCGACGTGTCGGTCAGACTTTAGATCGCCCACAAGACACTAGTGAAACTGACTCAGGGCCGACAACGTGACGCTGGCGCGCGATCTTGCGGAAATCTCCAAGCGACTGTCGGTGAGACTGCGATCGATTCGTATCGACGAACCTGTGACGCATGTGTACGACCCAACTCACTACGCCATAGCGGCGCATGAGGCGTATCTGGCCTGTGCCCAGCGGGGTGTCGATGCCCTGATGCTGGGCATGAACCCCGGCCCGTGGGGGATGGCCCAGACTGGTGTGCCATTTGGCGAAGTTGCTGCGGTCCGCGATTATCTGGAAATTGACGAAACGGTGGGGAAGCCTCGCAAGGAGCACCCCAAGCGGCCGGTGCTGGGTCTGGAGTGCGTTCGTAGCGAAGTGAGTGGCCGCCGCCTCTGGGACTGGGTGTCATCGAGTTTTCAAAGCCCCGCGCACTTCTTTTCGCACTTCTTTATCTGGAACTGGTGCCCGCTGGCCTTCATGGAGGAGTCTGGACGCAATCGCACGCCTGACAAGTTACCTCTCGCGACGCGGCGCGAACTCGAAGCGGCCTGCGATGACGCCTTGCGCGAGATCGTCGATGTGATTCAGCCTCGGGCCATCATTGGCGTGGGGGCATTTGCCCGCAAGCGTGCCCAGGCCGCGATGGTTGGCCGCGACATTCCCATTCACCAGATTTTGCACCCGAGTCCGGCCAGTCCTGCAGCCAATCGCGGATGGCAGGAACAGATCGAACGGCAGTTGGGCGAGATTGGCCTTCCACGCCCTGTTGCGGTTCGTTGCTTGGATTCCGAAATACGTTTTACGGCATCCTGAGCCCACTACGTTGAAAATGACGCTCTCTCTCTTTATTTTATATATATATTATGGGGTGGCACTGCCCGCCGCTGATATAACGGGGGCCAGAGGTCGTAGCAGGGACCAGAAGTGCCTGCGCACTTATGGGAGGACAAGACATGATCAAACACGTAGCAACCGTGGTAACGCTGCTAGGCGTACTGGCATTGGCGCGGGCCGACTGTCCCGGGGACATTAATGGAAGTGGCACCGTTGACGTCGATGACTTACTGATACTGCTTGCCGGTTGGGGCGACTGTGGGGCCCCACCGTGCGATTCGGACATCAATGGCGACAACGACACCAATGTCGATGATCTCCTGCTCCTGCTTGGCGGATTTGGGCCGTGCCCGCCAGAGACTACACTGGGATGCGGCGGCGCCGCTGGAATCTGGGCGACAGGTGGCTGTGGCCGTCTCTTTTTTGAATCAGATCCCAACGGCTTTCTCAATACAACCGAGATCATCGAAGAAGTATTTGCGTCCAACGATCCGGACGGATGCGTACTGCCACGAAACACGAATGCCACCTTTGAGTCGTATCCCGTTCAGGGTGGCGATCTCATCGAAGTCTCCGAGGTCATCTTCGATCCACAAAATGGCGCGGGTTTTCTGGAGGACGGCAAACGCTACGCCGGCCAGACAGAGTTCTGGTTCGAATACACCGGAGATGTCACGGAGATCGTGAAGGAGAAGGTCTTCTACCAATTGACCGATATAAGGTTCTCATTGATAGTCAAATTACCAGCCTGGAACCCGCCGAATGGTGCGCCCCCCAACCATGTCGCGGAGTGGGAACGCTTTTTGACAGCCTTGCGGGTTCATGAGATCGGCCACGTCGGCTTGTACAAGCAGCAACTTGCTGCGATCGTGAACCGGTTGAAAGACACGCCAGCCGGACTCATCTCGGTTCAGGGCATTACTGAACCGCTCTTTGACAGTGATGGCAATTCGAATAAGGCGATGTGGAACAAGATCTTCGACGCGGCCGGAGCCGTCATCAAGGCGAACCCGAACTTCATAACGATGGTTGCCAACAACGAAGCCTACGACGCCCCGCAGAGCGCCGCGAACCCAACGGGCACGGATCATGGGAAGACCCAAGACGCCACTTTGAATCCGTTCCCGCCGGAATAGTCTCACCCGGTCAGGACTGCCCGCTACGATCAGCGTACGACCGTTGACACCTGCTGGCCGTCGATGATGACACCGGTGCAGTGGGTGGTCCACTCAAAGGGGTCGCCGTCCCAGAGCGCCAGGTCCGCGTCCTTGCCGACTTCCAGTGACCCGACGCGATCATCGATACCAAGCAGTGTGGCGGCGTCGATCGTGCAGGCGCGGAGCGCACGATGAGGCCCGAGCCCGTTGGCTGCCGCTTGCGCCGCTTCGAAGACGAGCACGCGGACTTTGGGCACATAGGACTCGTAGCCGGTCTGCATGGCCATGGGAATGCCCGCATCGGCGAGTTTCGATGCGGTTGTGAATGAGGCGTTCTCAAGTTCGCCGTACATGCGGATAAGTTGCGGGTGGATGATGACCGGAATCTCGGCCGCTTTGAGTTCGTCGATGACCCGGTACGATTCAGCGCCGCCGTCGAGCACGACGTCGATCTCGAATTCATTGGCAAGGCGGATTGCATTCATGATGTCATGCGAACGGTGCGCATGAATCATCAACGGCATGTCGCCAGTGAGCACTGCCGCGAGCGCTTCGAGTTGCAAGTCGCGTTTGGGCGGATCCTTGGGTTTTCCGTCGTCCCCTAGCTGTCCGGCTTTGGTTTGTGACTGGGTGTACTCATCCGCTTCGATGAGCCGTTGCCGAAGCAGGGCGACGCTCTTGGAGCGGTTGCCGGGACTCTTCTCACCCTTCTTGAGGCTACTTTCGCCAAGCGTGCAGGCGATCATGGCGTCGTGCACGATGATGGCATCTGAGACGGTGTTGCCCGATGTCTTGCAGATCATCGTGCGACCGGAAATGAGTTCGCCTGGGGCGTGGCCGGTATGGACGGTCGTTGTCCCAAATTCCCGCACCCATTCAACGAGCCGCTCCTGGGGATTGAAGGCGTCCATCGCGCGGAGTTCGGGCTGCATCGGATGCGAGTGCTCGAGCATGTCCTGATCGTGCGG
>CAZGFN010000005.1:19584-68972 GCA_964524945.1 uncultured Isosphaeraceae bacterium | reverse complement strand
TACACCGGCCGCTTCGCAAACACTCCTCAGTGTGGGCCACCGAGACCATCAAGCAGCAGGTATTGGTACGGCTATCGCATTTCGTGCCCATCGTGCTGCTGGCCCTGGCCTTGCCAGCCTTCACACCCTATGGAGTGGACTGGTGGTTGCGGCCGTTTCTCGAAGTAGCAGCCATCTGGGTACTGGTGCGGGTGATATGGGGCGTCATCGAGGTGAGCGAACAAACGCTCATTGAAAAGGGCTTCGAGAGCAAGTTGCCAATTGTGGGCATCTCCCAAGCCACCAAGATGATCGTCTTAATCATCACGGTCTTGCTGGCGCTGAGCGTGCTCTTTGCCAAGTCGCCGCTGTGGTTCATCTCCGGCCTTGGTGCGATAATGGCCGTGCTGATGCTCATCTTTAAGGATGCGATCCTGGGTTTGGTCGCTGGGATCCAAATCACCGCCAATCAGATGGTGCGCGTGGGTGACTGGATTACGATTCCAAGCAAAAACGTCGATGGTGATGTCGAAGTTATCACCCTCACCACCGTCCACATTCGCGCCTTCGACCGAACGCTTGTGCTCGTGCCGGCCTACGACCTCATCACCACGCCTTTCCAAAACTGGCGGGGCATGAGCGAATCCGGAGGACGTCGCATCAAGCGATCCATCCCCATCGACATCAATTCAATCCGCTTTGTCGATGAACGCGATATCGAGCGATATCGGAAGTTCTCACTACTTCACGACTACCTCAACCAAATCGAAGAGGACATCGCCACCTGGAATGACAAGCACTGCGTCGATACCACGGAGATCGTCAACGGCCGGCAGCAAACCAACGTGGGAATCTATCGCGCCTACATCAAGGCCTATCTGCACGATCACCCAAAGATCTTTTCAGAGAACTTCACCTTCTTGGTCCGGCAGCTCGAACCGGGGCCCGAGGGACTTCCCATCGAACTGTATGTGTTCACCAATGACAATCGATGGGTGGAGTACGAAGAGATTCAGGCCGACATCTTTGACCACCTGCTGGCGACCGTCCCCAATTTCGATCTCGAAGTGCACCAGAGTCCGTCCGGGCCCGACATCCGGTCACTGAAGGGCTAATCCAAGAGCGTCGGACGCTGACATCAACGCACGCCGCTGCTATCTTCCTCGCCATGCCAACTCCTGAATTCGGTGACGTCCAGATGCATCTCGTGCGACCCAAAGAGCCGGTGGTCGGCCGCGTCGTGGAATCGACGCCGTGCCTGAAGGGCCGATCGGCTTCCTTTGTTCGCCACATCGCCATCGATGTCTCGGGTACGCCACTGGAAGGTGGGTTTCGGGTCGGGCAGGCCTTCGGGGTCATTCCTCCTGGCACCAATGAGAAGGGCAAACCCTATGCACCGCGGCTGTATTCCATCTCGGCGCCCTCATGGGGGGAAGACGGCCAAGGCGCCGTGCTTTCGACCACGTGCAAGCGACTGATCGATGAGTACAGCGACGATAACTCCGATCAACACACGCTCTTTACAGGCGTGTGCAGCAACTACATGTGCGACCTAAAGGTGGGCGACGAAGTGCTGGTCTCTGGGCCCGCTGGCAAGCGATTCCTATTGCCCACGGAGACCGCCCAACACGACTACGTATTCGTTGCCACAGGAACGGGCATTGCCCCATTCCGTGGCATGGTCATGGAGTTGCTCGAGCATCCAGATGGTCCATGCGACAGCGAGATCCACCTAGTCGTAGGTGTGCCCTACGGAACCGACCTGATGTACGACGACATGTTTTGTGCACTGGCCGAGAAACACAGCAATTTTCACTACCACACGGTAATCAGCCGTCCCGAACTAGGACGGCGCATGTACGTCGATCAGTACATCGTCGAAACCACCGATCCCTTCCACCGCGTGTTGGCATCGGACCGATCGTTGCTGTACATCTGTGGCATCGAAGGCATGCAGGTTGGAATCTACCGATTGCTTGGTCGACTCGGCGTGGCTGGCGACTACCTCAAGTTGCCTGAGGATGGGATCGATCTAGAAACTGCTGAAACAACAGCGGTCAGACGAGTGAAACCCGCCGACCGCTGCATGGTCGAAGTGTATTGAAGGCAAAGCGCCGCGCGATTCAGTCGAAGGCCGCCGACATCGATGGAATGCCCGCCACGATCAATTCCAAATTCGTCTGAATGCGGAAGTTTGATTGTGTTCGGTGCCGCTCGGCAAAGAAGAAGTCCAGCGTGTAGGTCTGGCCGTCAGTCAAGTTGAGTCGGTCCAAATCCACATATTGTTCGGTCGCGCTGTGCACACCACCCAGATCGATGACCAGTTTGCCGTTGACAAAGACGAATACATCATCGTCGCCGATGAAGTGGAAGTAATTGCCCGCGGCCTGATCATACGTAAACTCGGTGTGCAGTTCGAACGTGAAGTGGAAGTTGTGATCTGGCGTTCCGCCGCTATTGCCAAAGAGTTCGTTGTCGATCGGGAAGAAACCGCCTCGGGTGGAATAGAGCGGGTCCGTCGAGTCGTCAAAGACGTAGCTCCCGTCCTCCTGGCGATTGAACGTAATGGTCAGCGGCATGGAGATATTGGTGCCTACAACGTCGCGATACCACGAGTAGAAAGACCACTGCGACTTGATACCACCGTTGTCGGTAGCGCCATAGCTGATATCGGAGTCCCCCAGCCCCGCGTCGTAGAGCGTCCAGCAGATGGGATTGTTGCTGCTGTCCTTGGCCTGCGTCGTGACCTTCTTGCCATTACCCGCCCAGACCGGACGCCCATCGCCACCAATATCGTCGTCAATAATTCCGCAATACTGCCCATAGCCCCGTCGTGGTCGCTTTTCGAAGTCGCTGTGCCCACCGTGCGTGCGGCGTTCCTTGAAGTCCCGGACGGTGCCAGTCAGTTGGATGGTTTCCGGGCCATCGGCGACGGCCGATGGGGCCACAAGCCCAAGACTCATGGCCGTCAAGAGGCTCAGAAGGTGGCAAGGTCGATACTGCGGTTGGGTCATAGTCGTTGCTCCACAAGGGTCCACTAGGGATCACCCATTCAATCACCACCTAGCACCGTACGATTCACTTCTGTGTCATTGGAATGACGATGTGAGAAACTGACGCCGCAGGCGAACAGCCTGTACCGTTTGGCGCGGCTACAGCAGCTAAGGAGACAGAACAAGCATGGATGCACTTCGGATTCAGGGCGGGGTACGCCTCGCAGGCACATTGGCAGTTGACGGGTCGAAAAACGCTTCCCTCCCTGCCATGGCCGCGGCCATTCTCTCTAGTGGAACGGTTCGACTGCGAGATGTGCCTCCCCTTTCAGATATCTCCAACATGCAGCGCCTTTTGGGTGAGCTGGGCTGCGACGTCCAACTGGATGGCCGCGATCTCACCATGCAGACGACCGATGCTTCCTGCTGTCATGCCCGATACGACATTGTTCGCACGATGCGAGCAAGTATTTGTGTTCTGGGACCTCTACTGGCCGCTCGAGGCCATGCCCGCGTCTCCATGCCTGGAGGCTGCGCCATCGGCGACCGGCCGGTCGACTTGCACCTGCGAGGCCTTGAGGCACTGGGCGCCACGATCGAACTCGACGGCGGCGACATCATCGCGCGGGCAGATCGCCTCCGAGGAACCACAATCTTTCTGGGTGGGCCATTTGGGTCCACCGTGCTAGGCACTGCCAACGTCATGTCCGCTGCGGCCTTGGCCGAAGGGACGACCATCATCGAGTCGGCCGCCTGCGAGCCTGAAGTCGCGTGCGTGGCGGATCTCATCAACGCCATGGGCGGCGACATCCGCGGCGCCGGTGGGCCGCGCATCGAAATCCACGGCGTGAAACAACTCGGCGACGCGGACTGGACGATCATCCCGGACCGCATCGTCGCTGGAACGCTGGCGATGGCCGCTGCGATGACCAATGGTGACGTCACGCTGACGAACTTTCCCCACGACCACTTGCTGGCCGTTCTGGATCGACTGGCCATCACCGGCACGCAGGTTCAGCGGCTGGATCCCTCGCAACCAGCGGATCGATGCGATGTGCATGTCACCAGCGACAGACGCTTGAAGCCCGTCTTGTTTACGACGCAACCGTACCCAGGCTATCCCACGGATCTGCAAGCACAGCTCATGGCCTTGCTGTGCCTCGCTCAGGGAAACAGCATCGTGACCGAGCGAATTTACCCCGATCGCTTCTTGCACGTTTCGGAACTGACGCGAATGGGCGCGAGCCTCATTCGCACCGGACCAACCGTAGTAGTCCAAGGTGGTGGAGACCTGATCGGGGCGCCGGTCATGGCCGGCGACCTGCGTGGGTCAGCAGCCCTGATACTGGCAGGCATGGCCGCTCAAGGTGAAACCATCGTCCACCGCGTGTACCACCTCGACCGCGGCTACGTCCAACTCGAAGCCCAACTCAACGCCCTGGGTGCCGGCATTGAACGCTTCGACGCGCCTTGACCTCCAGTTAATCGTGGTGGGGTTCGTGCGACAGCATGATGCCCGCGGCGACCACGACGTTGAGGGAGGGCACGCCCGATGCCATTGGAATTTCGACGATGTCGTCAACTTGTCCGAGCACCTCTGGCGACAGCCCGTGTCCCTCGGCTCCGACGATGACGAGCGATCGTTCGTGGCGTTGCCACTGGCCAAGAGGCATACTCTCAGTGCCCGTCTCGGCGGCCACTAGTCGAAAGCCTGCCGCTCGGATCCGCTGCAATCCTTCGACCATGGCGTCGTGTACAGCCCACGGAACAGACAGCACATGCCCCATCGAAACGCGAATGGCCTTGCGATACAACGGATCACAACACCGATCCCCGAGCAGCACACCCGACACCCCAAGGGCCGCTGCCGTTCGAAAGAGTCCGCCCATGTTGTCGACGTTGTTGATCCCCGACGCTGCAAGCACCGTGCACGGACCATGGTCAGGAAGCGCCTCGAGCAACCGGTCGATCGATAGATGCGACTCCAAAGGGCGGTGCCCCGCCGCCAGCACGCCGCGATGAATGTGAAAACCGGCGACGGCCTCCATCAACTCAAGAGACCCCACATACACCGGCACATCGGAGGGGAGGTGGCCAAGCACATCAGCCATGCGTTGACAGCGTTCGGGTGAGAGCAGCAGGCTGTGCACCTGACTGGGCGTTCGCAGCAATCGCCGGACGACCATTTCAGATTCGGCCATAAAGATGCCATCTCGGCCGCGAAGATCGCGATCCCGCACATCACGAAAGACCTCAATTCGAGGATCGTCGGCCTGCTTGATCAGGCACGGTTCGATCACGGCGTGGTCGGCGAGGCCGTATTGCCCTGCAAGATATCGGCGAACTGCTTCTGCGCCTGCTCATATCGCTGGACTGACTTCATGAGATTGTCACGCACGATCTGAAAGTCACGATCGTCTGTACCAGGCACACCATCGTGGGCCTTCACAAGCCGGACCATACTGGCCGAAGCCGCCTTGAGATCGGCAGCACCAAACAAGAAGTTTCGCGATGCCTCGTACAACAACTCATTCGATACGGCTTGCTCGCTGGGGTGATACAACAACCGCCACGGGGCATTGCGCACTTCCTGCAAGAGCAGGTCCAATTGCTTGGCGGCCAGATTCAAGTCTGCTAGCAGCGTCCCGATGCGATCGGTCCACAGCGGAATATGGGCTTCGATTTCAGCGAGCGCACGTCTCGCATCATCGATGGCCTCGTCGCCGTTGGTGAGCATCTCGGTCAATTTGGGTACCGCCGTCGACTCAATTTCATACATCGTCGCGTTGGCATTGTTCACGATCGATTGAAAATTGGCCTCGTTCTCGTTCACAAAGGAGTCAACCACGTCAATGATGTTGCCAAGCGTTTCGGCGCTGGCCATGACAGCAGTAATCTCCTTGGACCACCCGCCCTGCCCATCTTGGCCTTCCCAATCCAGTCTGATGCGGGCCATCAGGCCTTCAAGATTCACAAGCGATTTCTGCATGTCCCCAGCAGCCGTCTGACCAAGCACCCACTGCAGTAGGGCGCCGTCCACACGAAGACGCTCGGTGACCTCCGCAATGGAATCCAGCGTGCTGGCGAGTTTCTGGCTGGCTTCTGGCCCAAGCATGGCACCAAGCATGCCCTCTGCGGGGGTTCCCACCAGCAGATCCCCGCTGGCAAGTCGCACCCCAGCAGCACCAGGAGCGCCATCGGGTCGATGTAACTCATCCCAGCCAACTGAGGAAATGGCAAGCATTGAATTGGAACTGATCAACCCGCTCTGCACCATCGCTTCAGCGTTGGAATACAAGGCCAGATTGCTGGGCAGGCTGAACACCACATCAATGCCGAGGAGGGGATCTTGATTTTGATCCAGCGACACCCCTTCTACAGATCCCACATTGAGACCCCCCACTCGGACCACGCTTCCCTTCTGGAGATGCCCGATACCATCCCGAACAGTGAAAGACACCCGATAGGTTGTTTCGGGAAGACCAAACAGTTTGTTCCAGAGGTCGCCGAGGATGAAAATCACCGCAAGACCGATCGCCAGCGAGACGAGTACGAAGACTCCGGCTTTGACGTTGTTGGCGCTGTGACTCGCTACGGACATGCTGTCTCACTTTCCTCGTTCAGGACTTGTGGCCAAGAAGGCCTTTCCAAAATTCAACCACACCCAGTCCTTTTCTTGACCGCGTCGACTGTACGCTGCGGCCTCCAGTCAAGCGACTGTTATCGACACCCAGCAGATCAACCGCATAAGCATTCTCGCTGCCCTGATCGACATTCGTCAACGGGCCCTCGGGGTCACCTCGTAGAAACTGCCGGATGAGTCGTTGATCGTCGGACAAGTCTCCGAGGCGATCCTCTGGCCAATCACGCAGTGTTTCAAAATCCTTGCGGGGCCCATCGAGCAGAACCCGCCCCAGATGCAGCATCACCATACGGTCGGCAATCGTGAAGGCTGAGTCCATCTCGTGCGTCACCACCACACTGGCCACGCCGAGTTTAGCCGTCAGATCCATCATCAGTTGATCGATCGATGCCGATGTCACCGGATCAAGTCCAGCGCTTGGTTCGTCGTAGAAGAGAATTTCCGGATCCAGCGCCAAGGCCCGAGCCAAACCTGCTCGCTTCTTCATGCCACCACTGATCTGCGCTGGAAACTTCTCCGCCGCTTCCCGCAGCGCCACAAGTTCAAGTTTAATCTTGACCATCATGTCGATGATCGAGTGGTCCAGATCCGTGTGTTCTTCCAGAATGAGACCGACGTTGTCGGCGACCGTCATCGAATTGAACAGCGCCCCGGATTGAAACAGAATGCCAAAGCGTTTCTTGACATCGTTGAGTTCGGTTTCGGTCAAAGTCGCCAGATTTTTCCCAAGCACCTCAACCACACCCTCATTGGGCTGCAGGCTCCCGACCATATGCCGCAGCAGGGTCGACTTGCCACAGCCACTACCGCCCATGATGATGACGATCTCTCCACGATTGACTTCGATGTTGACACCATCGAGCACAGTTTGATCGCCAAACCGCTTGACCAGATCCCGCACACTGATCACGACATCGCTCATGGCGTGTCCTCTTCGGATGGTGGCCAGACCAGATGTTCTTGGTTGGGCAATTCAATGTTGATCATGTCAAATCGGGTGACCCATCCCCGAGTCGGAGTGCTGAGTAGAAATCGGGCCGTGAGGCGTGCGGCCCCATGCTGAAACATCGCGTCGTACGGTACCCGCACCGTCCAACCCTCGCCCGATTCAGACTCCGGATCTTGATCTGCATCGACCATGTCAGCTGGCTGCATCGATTTCACGACGCCCACCACCGCCGTGAGGCGTGTAAGAAAAGCGGCCGCGGCCTTCCGCTGGGCTTGCGTGTCTCCGCCGGCCAAACCATCGAGAAACGCCGACACATCGCCACGCTGGCCGGCCGCGAGTAGATCGATCGGGCCGGTCATGAGTGGCTCACGAACATGACCATTCCACCACCACGCTCCATAGGACGTGACTGGTGTGACAACGCACCCGATCACGATGGCTACGATCGCAAGCCGCCGCCCACGTCGCTCGTGGAGCCGTACATCACGCAGAGCCATCATGCCAGCGGGGATCGCTGCGATGGTCACGAATGGACACAGTCCGATGGACAGCAGCATTGCGAGAATCGCCCACGGACTCAGGCGTCGCGTAGTCATGGTTCTGGGGTACTCGCATCGTCCGGAGGCGTACCAACAGACACCATGCCTGAAGGAAGCGTCACTTCAATCCAACGAATACCACTCTGTGGTTGCAACTGACCGACACGTGGAATCAGGTCAATGCGTGCCGAAGCACGACACTGCTGCCCATCATTGCACACGACCGTGAGCCACAACGACATCGTAGGCTTCCAGAAGTCCCCCCCCGTCGTCGAAGTGATGGCATTGACCGTCACATGCGTAACGTCACAGGTCGCATTGATGGCCTTCCCAAAGGCGAGCACGTCTTGAGCCTTGGGAGCCGCGGTCTGCGGAGACCACCACTGCATGGCGGCTGTGACGTCACCAGCGGTGGCACTGGTTACAAAACCATTCACCGATAAAGAAGCCGCCTCAGCGGTGGCCTTTTCCTGCCACTGGCCCAGACGCATCCAGCCCCAACTGCCACCGATGGTGGTCACCAATCCGATGATCATGGCTGCCCGTGCGACATTTCGACCTCGAATCACGCCCCCGGAGTGGCGGATTCGGCGAAGTGCAAGGGCCCCAAACACGAATCCAAGCAAGTTGACCGGGACGCACATCGGGATCGATGCCAACACCACGCCGATCACCGCCAAGGGTGACAGCGAGGAGCGTCCACTGGGCGGATGCTGCGGTTGCGTGGGCGTTTGGTCGTCCATCGAGCGGTCATGGTACGTACCATCGCGGTGTGACGACGTGGCACGACAGCCAAGTGGTGGTGATGGGGCTGGGCGCCTTTGGTGGCGGCGTGGGAGTCGCCCGATGGCTCTGCCAGCAAGGTGCGCAGGTCACCGTGACGGATCTGCGCCAGGCTCACCAACTCGCCGACTCAATCGAGGCCCTTGGGGCAGCACCATGCAAGCTGGTGCTGGGCCGGCACGAAGTATCGGACTTCACCCAGGCCGATGTGGTCGTCGTCAACCCCGCCGTCCCCCACCCGTGGGACAACCCCTTCTTGGCCGCAGCGACTGAGGCCGGCGTCTCGCTGACCACCGAAATCAGGATCCTGATCGAGCAGCTCGATCGACGTCAATGTATCGGCATCACTGGCACCGCTGGCAAGTCAACGACTGCCTCGATGACCCACCACCTGCTCAAGCGGCTCGGACTGCCCACGGTCCTTGGCGGCAACATCGGCGGCAGCCTCCTGTCCCACTTGGACACCATCGGTGACGACACGCACATCGTGTTGGAATTGTCCAGCGCCCAGTTGCACTGGCTCAATGCCCATGGCGACCAATGGCCCGGCTGGTCCCCGGCCATTGCAGCCATCACCAATATCGCAGACAACCACCTCGACTGGCATCAGAACGCTGCGCACTATGTCCACAGCAAAGAAACCATCGCTCGGTATCAGTGCCACGGTGACATACATGTGTGCAGCGACGATGTGCCCGACAGCAACGTTGAGCTCTCGCTCCCTGGCCGACACAACCAACGCAACGCCGGCATGGCCATCGAACTGGCGCACCATGCGACGGGTGTGCCACGGTCCGAACTAGCAACACTCCTGGGTGACTTCCAGGGCTTACCCCATCGACTCTGTGCAGTAGGCCCCCACAGTCCGCCTCGATTCTTCAATGACTCCAAGTCCACGACGCCTGAAGCAACTGTGCTGGCCGTGGCGTCCTTCCCCAATGCGATGGCGATCCATCTCATCGCTGGGGGCTATGACAAAGGGGTGCCTTTGGAGTCCATCGCCAAGTTGTCCGCTACGCTGGCCGGGCTGTACACCATTGGCGATACCGGTCCCTCGCTCGCGGACGCCGCTGGTGGCCACGCAGTGGCATGCGGCACACTGGAACGCGCCGTGCAGGCGGCCATCGCTCGCATGGGCGAACACGACATCCTGCTCTTGAGTCCCGGCTGCGCCAGTTGGGACCAATTCCCCGACTTCCGCGCGCGTGGGCATCACTTCGAAGCGTTGGTCAGCGCCACCTGACATCACCCCACACACAAACACCCGCGGCCCCAGTCAAATGACCGGGGCCGCAGGCTGAGATTGTGGATTGTCACGTCAGTCCTACACAGTCCAGTTACTCAGCAGAATGAGCATGTCATCGACGTCCACCCAGCCGTTGCCATCGAGGTCGCCGCTGCCGCCTTGGTTGCCAAAGTTGCTCAGCAGGTTCAGGAGGTCATCGATGTTCACAATGCCGTTGCCATCGGTGTCGCCCGCGACAGGCTCAGGGTCACGAATCTGCCGCCATTGATCGCCACCATGCTCAAGAATGTTGAAGTTGGTGCGACTGGTACTCATGACCGAGTCAGGCCCGAAGGACCGATTCACGAAGGGGTGATCGGTGACTTCACGCCATATGTTGTCTTCAGCCCGGTACATCTTCATACCACTGTCGCTAAAGGTCAACACGTCGCCCTCATCGTTGGCCTGCAGGCCGTGGATCGTGCCATCGGTCCAGATCTCAGCGACCGTGTGCAGTTGATCGTCGCTGCCGACTTTGCACAGTTGGATGCGACCATCGGATCCCAAGATGCCAAGCGTCCAATACTGCTGATCGCTGGCCATGATGCCCACGACGTCAACCTGTGAAGGCCAGCTCTGAGGAAGTCCCATGTTGACTGGACCGGTATCCAACTTGACTGACTGCATCAGAAGCGTGCGACGCTGGGCACCAGCAAGCCAGATGGCGTCATGGGCATCATCCATAGCCATCAAGTTGTAACCAGCAGGAATTTCTACGGTGTAGGGTTGCGGGGCGTTTTCGGTAGAAGCCGCGTCGTACGGGTTCAAGCGAGTCAGGCGATTGTCGCCAAGAACCATCAACGCATGGTCGCGAGCGAAAGCGATCTTCGAAGCCGCATGCGGAAGCTGAACCGTCGTGCGTTCTTGGGTAATCATGTGCGTCGAGTAGACGACGTTGGGATTCTCCTCAAAGACCGACCACATGCGACCGCCGAATGGTCCAGGTGTGAAGGACTTGGGGCGGCTGCCAAAGGGGCCTGGAATCGGGCTTGGGACCTGTACCCAGTGCATGAACGCAGGCCAGATGACGGCCCAACTTTGATTGCTGGACTCCCAGCTGTACCCGGAACGGGGGCGAATGTGGATGACCGAGTCGATGACGCGATACTTACCGCCAGAAGTCCGCATGATGCGACTGCCGGTGCGATCACCATAGAAGCTGGCCCAGAAGACGCTGCTCTGACTAACAAAGTTGACGGACTCTACGTCGTAGTCCTCAGCAGCAAAGCCGGACTGGGTGCTTGAGTTGCTGCTGTCATCAGGATCCATGTACTTGATTTCCTGATCACTGCCGCTTCGCCATCCACGGACGAAGGACACACAATGTCCGCCGGCCCGAGACAAGACCTTGCGGCCCCACAAATCGTCGCCGATATCATCGTAGATGCCGTAGCAGAAGGCGGTGATGGCGCCATTGACATTGTTGTCCACGATGCTGCGAAGCGTTGGCCCCGATGTGTTGGTGGCGAGGTTCTCAGTCACAGTCAGTTGACCAGACGCAAACGTGTTGACGTAGTTCATGGTTGCCAAGTAGGCAGGCTCGTGATAGGTCCCGCCAGTACCAGTGGTCCCCGACCAGCTGGCCATGCAGCTGATAACGCCAGTGACCGCGTCGTACTCTTCCTCTGCTTCCCAATCACCAACAATGGGGCCAAGTCCGGGGAAGCCGTGCGTGGTGGCATAGCCGTATAGATTGGTGATGGCCGTTGGCACGCAGTACATGCCGCCAGGGTCGCCATTGCCGTCGACGGCCAAGGTGTCACGCACCTGATCGAAGTCGGGCATGTGCTCAAGTTCGAACTCGTAGTTCGTGCTTGAGGAATACGAAGACACGACGACGTCGGCGAATGCCCCCGTCGTTATGGCAAGAATGGTGGCGGAGGCCAATGCTGTGTTTTTCATGAGGGTCGTCCAATATGCTGAGGTGAGAGGTCGGACCAGCGCAAGCCAATACAGAACCGGTCCGCAACCAGTCCGTCTCGGAGAGGCGAATCTGTCAGGAGTTACAGCAAAAAAGGAGGAAATTAGCCCTCAAACTGCCCCACGAGCGAAGAAATGCGGTCTACGCCCTGCGACGCGGCCCATCGACGCAATCCCTTGAGCACCTTGGCGGGGCGTCGTGGATCCACGAAATGCGCCGTACCCATGCCCACCGCAGTCGCCCCAGCAAGGATGAACTCGGCCGCATCCTGCCACCGCATCACGCCCCCGGTGCCAATGATGGGTACGCCAGCGGGCTTGGCCAAGTCACGGTACACATCGGCCACCATTCGCACTGCCAGTGGATGAATGCCCCGACCACTGACCCCACCAGACCACCGCCCGATTCGACTCTTGCGTGATCGTACGTCGATGGCCATGCCTGGCACCGTGTTGATCAGCGTCAGCGCGTCGGCACCAGCGGCGATGGCTACTTCTGCAGCGATGGATGGTTTCTCAAAGTCCAGTGGCAGTTTGACAATCATCGTCGTGCTCTTGAGCACACGTCGCAGGTCGACCAGCAACTCCCGCAAGGCCTCGGGGGAATCGGCGAAGGTACGCCCCTCATCGGTATTGGGACACGATATGTTGATCTCAACAGCACGTATCGATGTAATGGCCTGCATCGCGGCCACAACCTGATCGTATTGGTCGATGGACTCACCGGCCACCGAGGCGATGGCTGGAATGGGCAAATCCCGCAGCGATGGCGCGATGTCGCAGATGAACGCATCGAGTCCGACATTGGCAAGGCCAATGGCGTTGAGCATGCCTGCTGGCAAGTCGGCCACCCGCATTGGCGGGTTACCTTCTCGCGGCTCAAGCGTGATCGACTTGGTAATGATGGCGCCCAGCCCACGCAGGCGGTTGATGTCGGCGAGTTCCTGTCCATAGCCACAGGTGCCCGCCGCGCCGATGAGCGGCGAGGTCAGAGCCATGTCTGCTAATTCAATGGAGAGATCCACCATCAGTCCCACAGGATATCGACCGACGCTACCCTGCCTCAATGACGACTTCAGACGAACGTATCGCCCAATTTGAGAATATGGCCGTGGCAGATCCGACCAATGAGATGGCTCACTACAGCCTCGGTTCCGCGTATTTGAAGGCTGGCCGATCGGCTGAAGCAGCCGCGTCCTTCGAGCAGTGCCTGAGCATCAATCCCGACATGACCAAGGCCTACGAACTGGGCGGTCAGGCGATGATCGATGCCGGCTGGGAAGATCGCGCCGCAGCTTTCCTCACTACGGGCTACGAACAGGCCGGCCTGCGTGGCGACCGCATGCCTCAGGAAGGTATGGCGACGTTGCTTGAACAGTTGGGCCGCCCACTACCGGAAATTGATCCGGCCAATGTCCAAGCGGCCGACGCCCCCGAAGGTGACTTCGTCTGTAGTCAATCCGGTCGCGCTGGCACCAAACTCGAAGCACCGCCGTTCCGAGGACCACTAGGCGAATGGATCTTTGAGCACATCTCGTCGCAGACGTGGGAACTCTGGATCAACCAGGGGACCAAAGTCATCAACGAGTTGCGATTGGACTTGTCCAGGCCCGAAGACAGCATCGCCTACGACTTGAACATGTGCGATTTCTTAGATGTCCCGGATTCGCTTCGCCCGACGATCAACTGATCCGGCGACAGTAGATTGCCCACTCAATCAGCAGAATCACTAACGCCCCGCCAACGGCCCATGGCCATATCGGTGTGCTGCCACGTTGGGGCGCTGCAGCCAAGGCCGTACCGCTGCTGCCGATGCGGAGTTTCTCGGGCACACGAAGATCGCCCTCCGCTTCAACGTCCGCGGACACAACGACCATGGCATGATCGCCTTGGGGTCCACCCCACCGCGCCAGCCACGGACCGTGCCGGTTCACCGGACCAAACGTCAAGGTCCCACCTCGTATCTGTGACACCGCCAGAGGCGTCCCATCAGGTTGATACACCGTGGCGTTCTGGGCTGAAGCCGGAAGCACCACCGAGGCCATCTCGCCGGTGGCTACGCTCGCAGCAATCCCACCTGCATCGCGGCGGGTCAGCCAGTCGACGCTGTTCATGAGCGTTGTGATGAAACTGGGATCCCACGGCCAGGTGCTTTGAGCAGGATCAAATGCGTAATGCAGCCGCCGCGCATCGGCCTCATCCCAGGCCACTACCAACGGACCGTAGAGGCCCTCGGCCAGCACACGCACGGTGCCCGCCGCCTGCACCGACTGCGGCTGGGCGACCCACATGTCCGCGGGCATGGAGTCCATCGCCTCATGGCGAAGGTCCGTCGTCAACAGCGCCGTGTCGGGCCCCCGGCCAAGCCAGGTGAGGTGTGAACTGGGAAGTCGTGTATCGATGCTCAGCGTGGGAGCACTTGGAAGCGCCGCAACATCCACTTGGTCCATGACGATGAGATCAAACTGCTCGATCTGCGTCGCATCGGTCGGAAGGCTTGCTGCCTCGTGCACCTTAGCGCCGGGCAGCACACCAATTGCTCGACTCATGAGGGGACGATCACTCACAACCAAAACCGCCAGAGGCGTGGCGGCCTGCGACAGTGACCAACCTGCATCATCCAGTCCAAACGCATCGCTGTGCAGCAGTCGCACCTCAAAGAGCGTGTCATCTGGCTGCAGCCGCGGTGTAAACACGACATCACGCCGCGATGGAACACCCGAGGTATCCGGCGCCTCACCAATGGTCAAGTCTTCAATGGCAACAGCCGTTCCGTTGACCGACAACTGAACTGTCACCGTAGTCTCACTGCTGCCCCAGTTTCCAATGGACGCAAAGACCTGCACCATGTCGGGATCTGTTGGAAGTCGCTGTGCCGAAACAGCCAGAACCGACACATTGTCCACTTCCTGACCAACAAGATGAACACGAACATCCTCACTGCGGTCGGTCGTGTGTTCCAAATCAATCAACCCGCCGTCGGTGAACAGTTCCACACGAACGGCATCACCCGCGGGCATTGTCTTCTCAGGGTCGGGGTCGATCGAACTGGCGCGTGCCAAATCCAACCCGCCGCGTAGGCTTGCCGACGTATCCAGTACGGTGAGTTGATCGATGGCCGCATGCAAACGCGAGGCCGAGGTCGTAAAGGGCTGCACAACCTCACTGCCACCGCTCAAGCCAATAATCATGGTTCGCCCACCGCCAGAACCAAACCAACCATCGGGATGCAAGCGGTCCACCGCTTTGTGTGCGGCGGAAACAGCTTGCTCGAATCGCGACGATCCTCCAGATCCATCGGTCGCCTGCATGGAGGCCGAACGATCAATGAGCAGGGCCGTGGATCCACCCCGGCCTTCGGGCGACTCAATGCGCCCCTGCGCCACAGCCAACGCCAGCAGAAGCAAGGCGATGAGTTGCAATAGCAGCAGAATATTTCGCCGGAGGCGCTGGAATGGTGTGTTTGCTTGTAAGTCTTCGGTCGATTCGATCCACATGATGGTGGACGGCACAACCTGTCGTGCCCGTCGCAGTCGAAGGATGTACAGCACCAACAGCACAGGCACTGTGGCGATGAGCAACCAGAATGCCGACCACGGTGTGAGTAGCGTCATCGCAGCAGTCCCGATCGGCGAAGTTGCTCGGTGAGCACATCAGCAACCGGCTCGGCCGTGGAGATCGCCACATGCGAACCTCCGGCGCGTCGGGCTGCTTCTCGCACCAGACGTACTCGATCTTGGAGTTTGGCTTGGCACGTCCGCAAGAGCGCGGGCGTCACGGTCACCTCGCACACCTTGCCCGTCTCGGCGTCCTCGAGTGCCAGATCGCCAACAAGCCCGTGGCCTCCAGGGTCAAGTTCTTGCGGGCTTAAGACCTGCACACAGTGGAGATCATGCTGGCCAGCCAGTCGTTGCAGGGGGCCAATCGGGTCGGCCTGTTCCCAGAAGTCACTGAGCAGCACAACTACGCCACGACCGCGTAGCGAGGTCTGTACCGTTCGAATCGCCGCATCCAAGTCGCCTTTGCCACCGCACTTCGAGCCAAGCAACCACGAACCGAGTTCTGCGGTGCGTCCACGTCCACGGAGGTCCCGCAGCATCGACACACCTTGGTCGTTGAAGGTGGCCACCGTCACACGCTGATGACCTGCCAGCGCAATGCCGCCAAGCGCCCCCGCCATGCGCCTAGCCCAAGTCCACTTGGAAGGATTGCCCCAGTCCATGGAGGCGCTGGCATCAATGGCCAGAAGGACGCTGAGGTCTTCCTCATCGAGATATAACTTCAAGAAGAGCGCATCAAGACGCGCGTAGACATTCCAATCGACGTATCGAAGATCATCGCCAGCGACATAAGGTCGATGCTCAGCGAAGTCGATGCTGAATCCCTTGCGGCGGCTTTGCCGCTCGCCGTGCAGTTTGCCCGCCAACACCTTGCGCGACATGATTTCCAAACGGTCCATCGCGGCGGTGAGATCGCTTCCGAGCAGTTCCTCGAAGCTCGCTGGAGGGGGCGTCGGATCTTGACCAAAGGCGCTCATCGAGGCAGTACCTCCTGAGCAGGGGTCGGCACGGCCTCAAGCAGTTGATCGACCAAGGCGTCACCATCCAATCCGGCGGCCCGAGCATCTGGCCCCGGTGAGAGACGGTGCCGCAGGCATGCTGGTGCCACCGCCAACACATCGGCGATGGACACTGCCATGCGTCCCGCTGAGATGGCCGCGACCTGCGCTGTTCGTCGCATGGCCAGTGCTGCTCGCGGACTGGCCGGCGTCGCCACCAGTGTGCCAAGAGTCGTAGTCGTCGCGTAAATGAGTGAAGCGATCCACCGATCGACATGGGGCGCAACGATCACGCGGCGACACAATGCCGTGGCGTTGATGAGAAAGTCGTCCGAGACATGGCATGCGATCGATTGTCTCGGGCCCCCTGTGGTCGATGCGATGATGCCCTCGATGACTTCTTCTGGAGGCAAGGGCATGGTGATCTTCATCATGAAGCGATCGAGTTGCGCCTCGGGTAATCGATAGGTGCCCTCTTGTTCGATCGGATTCTGCGTGGCCAGCACAATGAATGGGCGTGGAAGCGGGTGTGTCTGCCCACCGATGGTGACATGCCGCTCTTCCATCGCTTCGAGCAGGGCCGATTGACTTCGAGGTGTTGCGCGATTGATTTCATCGGCCAGAACCAAAGCATGAAAAATCGGACCTGAGCGAAACACCGTTTCTCGGCGGCCGCTATCACCATCGACCACAATCGTTGTGCCAGTGATATCTGCAGGCATGAGATCTGGCGTGAATTGCACGCGACCAAAATCCAAGCCCGCAGCCTGGCAAATGGCTTGTACCAGTGTGGTCTTGCCCGTACCAGGCACACCCTCAAGAAGCGCGTGCCCGTCAGCCAGCAGACAGCACAGAACCTCCGACACGACGCGGTCCTGACCAAGCAGCACACGCCGAACCTGACTGCGCATCGAGGAGATTCCCTCGTGCAAGGTCGCAATCGCGCTGCGGACATCCTCGGATGTGCGGGGCTGAGGGTCGGGCGCCGGAAGCATTGCAGTCGCATCGCTCATGTGCCGCCCTCATCGTCTCGCAAGCGACGGCGGGCCGCGCGAAGTTTGGACAGTGTGTCATCTGGTTCTGGCTCTTGCTCAGTCGATGAATCGGGCGTTTGGGTGGAAGATGAGGACACTGAAGTTTCCGTTGGGATCGAACCCGCCAACTGGTCAGGCTTCTTCTCATCCGTCGATGCTTGAGGCTGTCGTACCCGCCGCCACGCACTGGCGGCCGTTTCGCCAGCGCCCTCCGCGGCCAACGCCAAACGACGGCGCGCCGCAGCATGCCGAGCATCGGGTGCGATGCGGCGAATCGTCACGTCGATCAGGAGCAACACTGCTGCAAGCACAGCGAGGATGGCCCAAATACTGCGCATCGACTGCTTGATTGTCAGGCCCGTACGGTCGAAGAGTTCGACCAACTCGGGAGGTTCTGACAGTTCAAAGACGCGACCCCCAGTACGGTTCGCCACGGCCTCGAGCAAGGCCTCATTGCTCCGAGACGAACGATCTTCATCAGACCAGTTCATCACGGTGGCGCCCTGCACCCAGCCCGTGGCCGGTTCGCCATCGCCGTCGGTGCCGCCGCGCCATCGCACCGCTGCAACCCAGGCGCCCGGCTCAGTCATTCGGAACGTTCCGCGATAACGACCTGGCCCGACTTGGCGGAGATCCAGTGGCACACTCACACCGCCTGGTCCGATGACCGCACCGCGAGTCTCGACAAAGTTCAGAAAGCCGTTGTCCTCATCGATCGATTCGAGTTCCACGGCCACCTCGCCGCCGTCGAGTTCTTGCAATCGCATCGACATCACGCCGTCGTCACCGGGCCGTAGGAGCCATCGGATGATTCGCTCCCAGTAGAAAGCGTTGCCCTCCCATGCTGGCCACTGCACGGCCCATCGGCTTCCCAAATCGCTTGTAAAAACCACCGCGCGACCAAGTCCGTGGTGCCACCACGAAAGCAAGGGGTCATCACCGTCACTGGTAGGCGTTTGAATCGCATCAATCGCGACGCCACCACGAGGTTCGGTCAGCACGAAACCGCCGATGGGCGGTACGGCTTGCAGTTGATCGCCAAGGGGTCCTCCCCCCCCGGACACGACCGGCTGAAACTCGCCTTCTTGAATCAGCGACCTGGAGATGAGTTGTGCTTCTTGAATGAAGATATTGGGAAGCGAAGACGGATCGCTCACGTCGTAGAACCGGCCGTTGGTGCGAGACGCGATCGTTTGCATTCGACGGCGATCAAGCGGTGTCCCATGCCCACCCACCATGACGGTCGACACGGATACTTTGGACGCAGCGCACTGATCCAGTAGTGACATGGGGGGAGGCGCTGGATCACCATCGGAAATGATGATGATGTGCTTTTGCCCCGCGTCGGCCCCTCGAAGCGATGACAGGGCATCGGTCATCGAGTCGCCAAAGGACGGCATGTCACCATAAGACAAGGACGCCGCCGAATCGAGCGCTTTGCGCTTATTGCCAGCCTCCTGCAAAGGCAGGCTCCATGACGAACCACCAGTTCGATTGTTGTATTCCAGAATGCCCACGAGGTCCTGACTAGTCAACGACTCAATAGCCGCCTCGGCCACACGCCGCCCCCAGTAATTTCCTCTGGGCATCTCACAACTGTGCAAGATCAGGACCAGTGCGCCCCGGCGAATTTGACGATCCGCTGGCGGGTCCAACTCCACGGGTAGCACATCGGCGAGATTTGATCCAATCCACCCACCGGCCCCCAACGCATCGGGCCCGCCAGTCACAAGCAAACCGCCGCCGCCATCGCGCACCCACGCGGCGATTTGAGCATCGGCCGAATCTGAGACTGACCAACGTGGCACGTCCACGAGCGCAATCGCCTCGTATCCAGCAATTTCAGCAACCCCTCGATCGAGCGCAGCGGGTCCTGTGACAATGGCGTTTATACCGCTCGCACGCAGTATGTCAACGAGCATCGCCGCATCGCTTCCACCACTGCTGACGATCAGCACCCGCCCAGTGCCACTTCCGAATGAAAACCCAACGGCCCGGTTGTTGACATCAATGACATCGCCACTCCCGGGTGTCGGCTCGAAGATCGCTTCGTATCGATGCGAAGGCGCGTCGTCGGCCTCAACAGTTACGGTCACCACTGACGGGCCTGGCTCAAGCGACAGAGCCATGGCGTCGCCACCCTGCAACGGCACGATCACGCCATTTTTCAAGAGCGTCAGCCGACCAGTCGTCGCGGACCGTGCCCGCAGCGTGATACGCACATCAATGGGTTGACCGGGCCGCACCAAATCAGGTACGTCGATGCGATCGACTTGCACTTCACCGACGTGTTCATACGTCAGTTCAAGGACGTCAATGGGAATGCCCGCCGCAAGAGCCACATCGGCCGCTGACGCAATGGACCCTTCGGTTTCGTTGCCGTCGCTGACGAGCAGTATTCGATACGCACCACCGTCAGGCAAAATACTCTTGGCCAGTTCCACGCCCGCAGCCAGATTGGTGCCGTCGCGACGTCCCGGCGATAGATCCAGTGTCATGAGCGATTCCGCCGAAGGCATCACCGCAGCCCGCGCTTCATGCGCCACCTGCACAACAGCCAACTGATCACCAGCGACACGACGAGACGATGCATCCTGCACCCAGCCAACCGCCTGATCGAGCAGTTCCGATGGTACGGACCGACTTCGATCCACGACGACCGCTACGGTGAGCGTCTCGCCACCGCGATTGACCAGCGGTCCAGCAAGGGACATGACAAGGCACACCACCAAGATGGCCCGGACCAGTGGAATGATGGTGCCGCGCGTAGGCCCGAGGCTGCGGCGGGCGTGCCGAGACATCCATAGCACCGGCACCAATAGCACCAGAAGTACCAACCAGCCGGGGTGTTCAAACTGCATCGGCCCGATGCTACCGCAGTGCAGCGGCCGGCATGCCCAACACACGCGAATGACCGGTGTCCAGCACATACACCCGATCGGTTTCCCGGTCCCACACAACGCCCCACGGCATGTGCGTGTGCCCTGGCGTATCGCCCCATGCCCCCCACTGCCCAAGCAGCGTCCCGTCCGGACGCCACCTAGACAACCGATGCGCCCCGTACTCGGTCACCAGCAGCGTGTCATCGTCCAGTACATCCAGGCCGTAGGGATATCGCAGAAAGCCAAGGCCAATCTGGCGGCGGACCTCGCCAGTCTCGGGATCAATGCCCTGTACCAGATGGTTCCCCGAATCCGTCACCCACAGCACAGACTGGTCGTTTGAAAATGCAATTGATTGTGGCCGAATGAAACGTGCCTCCTGACCAACCGGTCCACGAAACCCAGCGCCACCAAGGGTCCTCATGGGCGTTCCATCGGCGGCAAAGACCGTCACCCGATCATTGCTGCCGTACTCCGACACAAACAGTCGGCCCGACACATCCTCGCACACATCCGTTGGGTAGACGAATGCACCAAGTTCGGTGCCGTAGCGTCCAATCGACTGGAGCAACTCGCCACACCGATCAAAAATGAGTACCCGATACTCATGTGTGTCGGCCACGGCCACGCGACCGTCAGTCAGGACACTGATGCCCACAGGCTTGCCATTGTCAAATGCTGGCATTGGCCACCAACAGATCACATCCCCGTGGGCGCTGAGTCGTTGCACTCGTGCCGATCGATCAACGATCAACAATTCTCCGTTGTCAGACGCGATGCCACGAGGCACATCAAACCGACCAGGTGTTCGACCCCGCATGCCGATGACGGCATCGGTTGGGATCAGCGAAGCATCCGAACTCGATGGTTCACGCTGCTCGCATCCCACGACTGTCAACATGAGCATCATGCACATGGCTGTTGTGCCCGCAGCGGCCACCATTCGACGCCGCGACACGGCTATACACATTGCAACAACCAGCGCCAACAGCGGCATGATCGCCAGCACCGCCACGACAGTCTGCGCACGCTGATAGTGAATCGCATTGAGCAGCGTCACGGCCAGAGGAGGATGTCGCATCGGTGGCGCGAGCACCGCCGCAAGTTCGACATCACCGATGGAAATTGCAATGGCGATACACCCCGCGGCAATGGCCGCCGCGATGCAGCCTGAATCAGGCCTCCACCACGGCGTGCCGTCAAGATGTCGCAGTCGGGCTTGATCCAACGGCACGCTGCGTGCCCGCCATCGCCCGATCAAAATACCAACGGCGCCACCACGCACCGCCATGGCCGCCATCCACGCGCCAGACGTATGAGTCATCCAAGTCCCGGACCATGCGTGCATCACCACCGCCGCCACCACAGGGCCGGGCACCATCGCCGCGGCAAGCCACGTAACTTCCATGCACGCGATGATCCACCCACACCGACGCGAAGCCGTCAGCACCAACACACACACCAACACCCCCACTACGGCGCCCCGGCCGATGGCCGACCACACGGCCCACGCCAGTTGCATGCCCGCGTCATCCCACTTCCAGACCACGGCCACACTCAGTAGCACACCACACGGCACCCCAATCACCACCAACCAGATCGTCACCGCCGACCAGGCGCCACCGGCGCTCAAGCGTGGTCCCACCCCATTGATCGGCACCGCCCTACCAAGCCACCACCACAGTCCAGCAGCGGCGCACAACGCAATAACCACAAGCGGCCAGACCAAGGCGACCAGCGAACCAAAGGACGCGCCAACGGCCGATCGGGCGCGAAGTTCGTTGGCCAGTGTCATGACGCCTGCAAGGTCGAAGGCCGTCGTCCACGACATCGTCATCGCCGCCACAAGGAGTAGTGTGAGCACGATGCCCGCTCGCTCGACCTGCAGTCTGGCCAGTTGACGTACCCACCAAGACGCGCCATCAAGCCGCATCGCGTCGTCCCGGTGCCGCGACCACCGCATCGAAGCGGGCACCAATACACACACCGCAATCGACCACGTTGTCCCGAGCAGCGCCGCCCCAAGTGCCCCCTGACGCACGACGCCAACGAGCCCGGCCCCAGCAGCACGATCAAATACCAGTGATCCAGGCGGGGACGACGACCACCACGCATAGAACATCGCCCACGGCGGCAAGAGTGCGCCGATCAGTACCAATGGAAGCATCGTCGCGCGGCGACGAGGTGATATCGCCGCGAGGCCGCGGGCGGTCGGGATTGCTAGCACAGTGGCCACGATGGCCATGCCCGCAGCCCACAGCACAGTGGTCATCGCCACTACGCCAATCGAATGCAGCGCCGCGGCATCCGCTGTTACCACATCGTGGTGTCGGGGCCACGACCGCAGTCCGAGCATGCACACAGGGAGGCCGATGAGCACCAGCCACGCTACTGACACCACCACACGATTCACGATGGATCCGCTCGGTCCGCGCGGGGCTTCCACCGATCGATCGCCTCGGTCACCGCAGGTGTCCAATGCGATTCGATTTGATCGATGTCCAGGACGAGCGGGTCGCCCACGGTCAGTTCCGGGAAGTCCCTGCCAACCCGATCGGACAGCGGCACATTGTGCGACGTCGAGGCCGCAAGCGCGCCAGCCGTTTCGTCTCCGAGCAAATAGTCCGCGAGCATCGCTGCTTCAATCGAATGGGGAGCGCCCTGCACGATGGCCACTGTATTGGGCATCAGCATCGGTCCTTGTCCAGCACCAGCACCGTGACGGGGCAGCACCATCGACACCGCGCCGCCCGCTGCATTGGCTGCATGAACATCATCCGCATCCGTTGCGCCCAGCAATGCCTCGCCACGCATCACCGCATCGACTACCGCAGCATTGCCCCCAGGAAGAATGCGCACGTGCTGAGCAGCCATGGCGTCGAGCCAGTTCGTCCATGTTTCGGGATGATCTGCTGCCCACCAACGCATTGCTGCGAAATGCCCGCCAGTGGTGCCAAACCGAGGATCCGCGACCACAATCTGGCCGGACCACCGCGGATCGGTCAGTGCTTGCCATGTCCGGGGAACCGTTGCGACCTCGACGCGAGCAGGATCAAAGACTAGTACCCGCGGACGAGGTGAAAACGCGTGCCATGTATGGTCATCGCTTCGCCACTGCGTCGGCCACGCTTCGGTCACGGGCGAATGGTGCGCCGCCAGCAATCCTTCTCTCGCTAGGGCCGCGGTACCAATGGCCTCAGACGACCAAAGCACATCGGCCACAGGTCTGCCCCGCTCAGCTCGAATCCGATCAAGTAATCCGGTGGTCTTGCGAACTTCGGTATCACCGACCATGTACACGGCGATGCCAGTCTTGGCTTCAAATGCCTCCAGAATGGGACGAGCAATGTGCTCGTCGGTCGAGACATAGACCACAACATGTCGGGGAGTCGGACTGCAGGAAGCGAGCATGCCGATCAAGCAGGACTGCATCACAGCGATCAGCCAGCGTGTCACGGCGACTCAGACTCCGAACCGCTTGGCGAATCTTCCCCCGACGATTCTTCCGAGGACTCGCTGGGCGTACTGTCATCTTGATCGTCATCGGTGGCCGCTGCTGGCTTGAGCGAACTGAACCACGCGGCTACCGCCGCTCGATATCGACGCGGCACCGCTTTGACGTCAACACCATCTTCCAACCTGCGCTGGGCGTACTCCATCGGGCTTCCCGGAGTTGCTTGGGCTGAGCCACGCACTGTGTCAGCTTTGACATGCGATGACATAATCACCGGGGACGCCGTATTGACATCACTGCGGACCCGAGTCCGGTTGAAGTTCACCGCACCGCTGTCGTCCCCAGCCAGTGCCCCCTGCCCCCGCCCCTTGCCACCAGTCTTGGAACTGGGATTGGATCCGCTGCTGCCTTCGCCAGCCTTCTTGCCACTGGACTGACACTGCCCTTGGCACTGGCTGGCCTGCCGCTGGGCCCGCTGACTCTTGGCCAGCGATTTAGATGTGCATTGTGACGACGAGGGCGTTGACTGCTGGGACTGCTGGGACTGCGAAGACTGCGAAGACTGCTTGGCCGAGGGCTTGGCTTGATTGTCTTTGGCTGGACCTGAATTGCGGCACTGCCCGGCGACGGTGTCAAGTTCTTCGGCAAGGTCTTCAAGTGACTCACTGGCCTGCTGCTGCTCTTGTGCCAATGACTCCAAATCCTGCTGTTGCTGCATCGACAAGTGATCAGACTCCGCAATGGCCTCGTCCAAGGCTTCGGGTTGATCGGCCAGTGACGGATCCATCCCCGCACCCTTGAGTGCGTCGGCCAGAGACTGCGTATCAGCAGCCGCGGTACGAATCTGGCCGGCCAGCGCCTCGAGATCGCCAGCAGCCGTCTGGTCCGTGTCGTCGCGTGCCTGATCGATCGCCTCAGCCATGGCTTCCAAGTCACCTTGCGCCATGGCACGGCGAATGTCCGATGTCTTGCTTTGACTTCCTCCTGGCGCCACTTGCTCAAGACGCTGGCGTACTTCGTCAACACTACGTGATTGGGTTCCGTTTTGGAATCTCTCCAGTCGCTTTGACAACTCGGTGAGATCACGAAGCGTTTCGCGACGCACGGCCGCAGGATCATCGAGTGCCTGATGCGCCTGCAGCGTCGTATCCATTCCGATCGCTTCGGAGAGTTCTGGCGAGGCATCGAGTTGCTGCTGCATCATCGACACCGCTTCCACTGCGTTGGCCCGCGCCACCACTAAATCCTGCGGATCTTCCTGAGTCCCAGCACGGCTTGGAAGTGGATCGAACAAGAGCACCGCCACCGCCGGAATCAATAGAAACAGTCCCCACCACCATCCTCGGGGGCATGTCATTGGAACTGCGTGTTGTGGACCACGTTGCGCACCAATCTCCTTGGCGAAGTTCGCCGCGTGTTCGTGCATCGCGATGGTCATGGGTTCGCTCGGATCGGGCTCGACGGCCAACGCCGTTGAGAACACATCGCGGGTATCAAGGCGTTCATCGAGCACGAGAGCGCCTGCCATGCGCGTGAACCGATGCGCCACGGCCGACACGAGCAACCACACCCCAACACCCCCAACAAGCACACCGCCGACCCACCACCAATTCACCCGAGGCCCACCTGGCCAGCGGTCATACACCGCCAGCACCAACATGATGGCCCCGATCGTCATCACCGCAATTGGAAGATCGTCCAAGGTCCGACGCCATTGCAGGCGGCGGGCCGTTCGATCAGCGAGTTTGGTCAATGGGCGATCCACGCCCTGAGTGTACGGGGGAAGGCCACCGAAGCGCCACCCAACCGCAGCCCAAGGCGATCCCAAGCAGCACGATGGCCCCTGAGCCAGCGCCAAACACCCACCACGTCATCGCGGCAATTGGATCGGGGCCCATCGCCAGCAGCACCGGCGAGCCGTGATTGGCCACATTGAGCCGCCAAACACCCGGGCGATCGATCAGCACTTTGCCAATGACCATGCCTTCTCGATCAGGCGTGCGATAGGCAATGTCTTGCTCGAGTGGCTCGATATCGCATGAGACGCCAGCGGGGCTTACCAGCGTGATGTCCGCAGGCTCGACGTCCGACCCGGTGTAGTCCACGCCATCAATGCGTGCGTGTTGCTCACTGGCCACCAACCATGTGCCCGTAGACCTGACGTCCAGAGATGTGCTTCCATCGACCACCCTGGGCGTGAGCGAAAAGGACTGCACGACCATGACGGCGCCCACAAGCAGCAGCACCGCCGCAGCGAACCCCGCAGCAATGGCAACACACACCAACTTTCGACGAGCGGTCATGCCCCCCACATCAAAGACCCTGCTGCAGGATGGCCCCATCAAGCATGTCCGAGGCAGTGTCCAGATCGCCCTGTACTTCAGCGCCTGCAGCGTGCACATGACCCCCACCGCCAAGTGCATTGGCCACCGCCCGCACATCGAAGAAAGCCCCGCCTGGTTGAGCGGGCGGCTTGGACCGCATGCTGATCTTGATAACGCCTTGGTGTTCTTCCAGCAGTAAGGCTGACATTTCCGCATCGGCTACGACCAGCGGTCCGTTGACCATGCCCGTCACCTCGCTGCGACGGCCGCCGGTGTCTGCAAAATCGGCCAATGACAAACGCATGACCGCCACACGAGCATTCAAACGCCAGTCGATGGACTCAAAGGCCCGAGCCTGCAAGGCCAGTCGCTGTGGACGCGCGGTCTCTTCGATCGCCCGGAACAAGCCGTCTTTGTCAACACCGCACGACAGCAATCGTGACGCGACATTGAACGCAGCGGCATCTGCATTGGCCTGTCGGAACCAGCCCGTGTCAGTAGCCAGCCCAGCAAAGAGCGGCTCAGCGACTTGGCGGGTGATGGGTCGTTTCAAATGATCGATCAATGAAAGCACCAACATGGTGCACGAAGCGGCCGTCGCGTCGATGTATCGATCTGGCGCGATGTCATCACCGCTGGCGTGATGGTCCAGGCCGATGACGCGATCGGGCCTAGCATCAAGCCAGTCAACGATAGGATGAAGTTGCGAACGGGCCCCGGTATCCAATACGACGATCAAATCGGGTTCGCCTACGGGAATGTCCGATGCTTCGCGAATGTGCGTCCACGGCGTGTCGCCCAGAATCACCTGCATTGGCGGAGGCACGGACCCTGCAAGCCACGCATGGATCTCGTGCGTTTCCTGTAAGGCGCGAACAAGCGCCATGACCGACCCAGTGGCATCGCCATCGGGTTTGGCGTGCGTAGTGCAGATGATGTGGCGGGCCCCGTTGATTCTGTCAGCGAGTTGCTGCAGGTTTGCTGTGCTCTGGTACGTCATGATCGGCGTAGGGTACTTGCTGGCGTCTCACCGACAAGCCGAGACACCGTCCCAAAGTCGCGACGAAGTTGGTCTTGGAGCAACTGAGGCGAGTCGAATCGGACTTGATCGCGTACCCAGTGCAGCAGGTCCACCTCGAGGTACCAGCCGTACTGGTCCAAGGTTCCATCCCATCCAATGAGATGCGCCTCAAGCAGCCGCGGCGTCCGCTGAAAGGTCGGCTTGTCACTGACACTGACCGCTGCTGGAAACACGCCCTCTGGGCACCGGGCCACACCAGCATAGACGCCGTCCATCGGAAGTAAGAGTTGGCCATGGTCGAGATTGGCTGTTGGACACGCAAGCGTACGGCCGCGGCGATCCCCGGACACCACCGTTCCCTCGATCCGCCAAGGACGGCCCAGCAGCGCAGCGGCATCTCGCACACGCCCACGCTTGAGCAGCCAACGAATCAAGGATGAACGCACCGGAGCGCGATGCAGGTTGGAGAGCGGCGCTTCGACCGCGTCGACCGTTTCGACGACAAAGCCTCTGGTGCTTCCCAGAGACCGCAGCAAGGCAACATCGCCAGCGCGATCGCGGCCAAATCGAAAGTCTGGTCCCTCGACCAAGGCGGCAGGTGACCACGCCGCAACGAGTTGGTCGATAAAGATCTCAGGATCCTGCTGCAACCAAGCACCATCGATCTGCTCAATATGCACATCGTCGGCGCCAGCCAACTCGAGCAGTTCGCATCGACGATCCAAAGTCGTCAGGGGCTCGTTGCCACCAATACCGAGAACCTCTGATGGGAATGGGTCGAACGTCAGGGCCACCACCCGCCCATCATTGGTGGCCAGCCGCCGAGCCACCGCAAGCAGCGCCGCGTGCCCCAAATGCACGCCATCAAAGTTGCCGATTGTCAAAACGGTGCTGCTCACACCTGCACCCTAGTGCATCCCTCCCCCCTCTGATCGCCTGATCCCGCTGCGAAGCCGCGCCCCTCCTGATCGACTGATCCCACGAAGCAGGCGCTTTTCTCAGGGCCCCATGTCAGGTAGCCTGCGCGGATGTCGACGGACACCCCAACACCCCGCACATCGAACCCGGCAGACGTCCAAGAGGTTGTTGATCAAGTGGTTGAAAGCCTGCGTCGAACCAGCGAGGAAGTCGTTCCCTGGTTCTTTGAGCAAATGCCGCAGGTCTACTTTCAAGACACTGATGAAGAGTCGCGGCTGACACATCTTCGGGCCATCATTGCCGCGCGGGCCAGCGGTCGCCCCGTCGAGATGACGCTCCGCAGCGAAGATGGCACGCAGTGGACGAGCATGCGCCCGCTGGACTACCCCGGCGTACTGGCTGAACTCGTAGGCGAACTGCCCATCGATCAGCCACTCCGCGCCGCAACCATTCATACGGCCAAGGATGGTTCGCTGGTCATCGACACATTTGAGTTCGGCGACCCTGAACCGTGCGACTTGGACGACCCCGCTCAATCCGAGAAGTTGACTCAGACCGTTGCCTATGCCGGCCAAGAGGCACCTGAATGGTCTACTGACGACATCCGAGACTTCTTCATCCGGTGCGGTGTCGATGAAGTCCTCACCCTCACACCCCTGCGAATGCTCCAACACTGGCGCCTCTTCAAACAGGTAACCGGCACCGAGGGTGTTTCGGTCATGCTCGAGCCCGAATCCGACTCGATGCAGAGTCGTATCTCGGTGGCCGTTGCCAACAGCACCCGCCGATCGGTATTAGAACGCATCGCCGAACGGTTGAGCAACGCAGGCATCAACATCCACCGCGCCTACCTCGACACCATCGACGATGGCGACAATGGCTGGGTAAGTTTCGTCGGCTTTGTTGTCACAGCGCCCGATGGGGGCGTGATTGATCCTAAATCGAACATGTGGCAACGAGTCCAGCACGATCTCCGCCGCATCAAGTGGGCTGACTCACGATCCATCAAACTGTCCCAGCGTCGTGACGAACTCGACCTGACCCACGCCGAACTCATCGTTGGCTTTGGCGACCTTGTGCATCAAGTATTGGCCCACCGCAATCGGTACGCCTTCACCTCAGAACGCATCCGACTGCTTGCCCTAGAAAACCTCCCGATTGCCAAGGACATCGTCGACCTCTTTCTCGATCGATTCCACCCGGATCATCCACTGGACGACGCGATTTTCGACGACCGCTCCGCCGCGCTGCGATGCCGCATCGAAACCGAAGTCGACCTCGAAGACGCTCGATCCGTCTTGGGGGCCATGATCGACGCTGTGACCTCTGTCCTGCGAACCAATGTCTACCTCCCAAACCGCTACGCCCTGTCA
This sequence comes from uncultured Isosphaeraceae bacterium, assembly GCA_964524945.1. Taxonomy (GTDB): domain Bacteria; phylum Planctomycetota; class Phycisphaerae; order Phycisphaerales; family SM1A02; genus UBA12567. The sequence continues at coordinate 39,317 of CAZGFN010000005.1, read as the reverse complement.
ATGCGGCTTGACCCCGCCTTCCTTCAGAATGACCACCGACCCGATCTTCCCTTCGGCATCTTCTTCGTGCACGGCCGAGGATTCAATGGGTTCCACATTCGCTTCCGAGACATCGCCCGCGGAGGTATTCGCGCGGTACTACCACGCAGCAGCCCACAATTCACCCGCGAGACCGAACGCCTCTACGACGAGGCCTACGGACTGGCCAGCGCCCAGCAACTCAAGAACAAGGACATTCCAGAGGGCGGCTCCAAAGCAGCCATTCTGGTGCATCCGCACGAAAAATGTGGACGCAGCGTCAAGGCCTTCGTCGACTCCCTGCTCGACCTGATCATCGACGACCCGGCCACCCAAAGCCGGGTCATCGACCGATTCGGCGCCGAAGAGTTGCTGTACTTCGGACCCGATGAGAACATCTCACCCCAACACATCGAGTGGATCGTCGCCCGTGCGGAGCAGCGTGGCTACAGCGTCCCTACCGCACTGATGAGCAGCAAACCCGGGGCGGGCATCAACCACAAGGACTACGGCGTCACCAGCGAAGGTGTCGTGGTCTTCCTAGAGGTGGGACTACAGGCCATTGGCATCGACCCGAGAAGCCAGCAGTTCACCGTCAAGATGACCGGCGGCCCCGACGGCGACGTCGGCGGAAACGCCATTGCCATCATGCACCGCGAGTTTGGCGACAACGCTCGCATCGTGGGCATCGCCGACGGCAGTGGTTCGGCCGAGGACCCCGACGGACTCTCGCACGACGAACTACTTTGCCTCGTGAGCCAATCGCTTCCCATCGCATCATTCCAACCAGAACACCTTGGGCCCCACGGCCGCGTGTCGAGCTTGGAAGAAGCTGATGGCGTCCGTCTGCGAAACACACTGCACAACCGGGTCAAAGCCGACGCCTTCGTGCCATGCGGCGGACGCCCAGCGACCATCCACGGCGCCAATTGGCAGGAATACCTCGACGAAGACACCACGCCGTCGAGCCGACTGATCGTCGAAGGCGCCAACCTTTTCCTCACCCCGGAAGCACGGTCGCACCTGGCCGACGCAGGCGTGGTGATATTCAAAGATTCCTCGGCCAACAAGTGTGGCGTCATCTGTTCGAGCTACGAGATCCTCGCGAGCATGTTGCTTTCCCCCGAAGAATTCATCGACATCAAGGAAGTCTTTGTCGACGAGGTACTCGACACACTGCGAACACTGGCTCGCAAAGAAGCTGAATTGCTCGCCCGCATGCTGCGTCGACAGCCACGCCTGCACCTTCCCGACGCAAGCATTCGCCTGAGCCGAACGGTCATTCGCGTCGCCGATGCGATCGAAGAATCGCTTGAGCAAATCGACAACCGACACCAACCCCTGCTCAATTCGGTCACCCGCGACCACATGCCAAAGATCCTGCTAGAGCGTGCCGAGGATCGACTCATTCAGCGAGTCCCGGAGGCTTACCGACGATGGCTCATCGCCAAGTCGCTCGCAGCGCGTATCGTCTATCGCGAGGGCATTGAAGCGGTCGAAGCGGTGCAAGCCGAGTCGATCTTCTCGCTGGCCATCGAGTTTCTGCATCGTGAATCGCAGCGAGAACAACTCGCTCAAGCCGTCGACCACACTGACATCGAACACGCCCACGAGATCGCCCAACTGCTTCGCACAACATCCATCCTCGCGTCGATTCGAGGACGCAAGTCGGAGCAGGCATGATCACCGCGCTACTAAGCCTGCTGCTGATCACAACACCCCCACCGGTGCCACCGGATTCGGCCCCCCCCACCCCGGAGGCACAACCAGAATCGCCGCCGGAAACCCCCCAAGAAGCCACCCCCCCAAAAGGGCCCCGGGTCATCGTGCACGCCGCCCGCCATCACGACACTGCCGGGTACCTCATCGATGCCAGCGACACCGAGTTGGTACTGGTCACCCGAACCGGACAGACCGTTCGCATGGATCCCAAGACGATCCAGTACGTGGAATTGCTCTTGGACCCACCGGCCCCAATCGATGTGGCCATCGCGATGCGGAACAGAAAAGTCCTTCGTGGCGAACTGATCCGCGACGGATTCGATTCCGTCGACGTTCGAATTTCGGGCATCAATCTGACCCTCGACCGCACCGAACTGCTGTCGATGACGCCCTTGGAATCAACAGCCGACCGATACCAACGGCTTCGCGATCGGTATCCGGTCGATCACCAATCGGCGCACCTCAAACTATGCCGGTGGCTGGTCTCCGAAGGCGCATGGGAAGAGGCCATCTCGGAACTGGATCGCCACCTACTGCAGCATCGATCCAGTGAAGCGGGCCAGTTACGACGCGTCGCCAAAGCTCGATCCAACTTCAAGTCTGTTGACGATGACGCCATCACACCGACTGCACAAGCTCAATCGCACCTTCCACCGCCGGTCAACGATGAGACGGTCAATCTAGTTCGCCTCTACGAAATACACCTCAAGGATGCGCCCAAGATTGCCATTTCAACCGAGGCGAGACAGGCCTTGATCGATGCCTATGCCACAAGTTCACTCATCCCATCAGATCCCCAACAGCGAAACACACTGCTCAATGGTCCGGCGATTGATGTTCTGGAACTGATGTTTCAACTCCGTGCACGCGAGCACTACGCGCACGTGCAAGTCTTGAGCGAGCCCCCATCGCTACGCCGATTCCGACAACATGTGCACGATGCCTGGCTCGTACCCCGGTGTGGCATGACCGACTGCCACGGCGGCCCGGATGCAGGTCGGTTCAAGTTGTATCGAAGCCCACGACTGACCGACGGCATGCGAACATCCAACCTGCTTATCCTCGATGAACTGACCGTCGATGACGGGCCGATGATCAACTGGAAGACGCCCAGCGAGTCGATCCTTCTGCAATACGCCCTTCCACGCAGCGAGGCCACGCATCCGCACCCACCAGTCGAGGGCTGGAAAGCAGTCTTCCCGCGAGTCCGATCGGGCGCCATGTCGGCCTCGGTTCGCTGGATCGAGTCGATGATGCGGTCCCCCCGCCCCGAATACCCCGTGACATCGCCAATTTCCACGCAGCCAAGCCCCGATGAGGCCCAGCGTACCCCACGGTAGTGCTATCGTCCCCCTTCTGGGCTTGAATTCTGACTCCCAGAGGACGCATTGGAGAACCTCACACCATGTCCCGATTGATTCTGCTGCTCGCCTTATCGGCGATGATTGCCCATGCCGGATGCGAAGATCCCAAGGCTGCAAGCCATCGCGCCGCATTAGACGAACTCTCAACGCTACAAGACACGCTTTCGCAACTGCAACCAGGCGACACCAAGGCGGCCAACACGTTGGCCGCCGTCTCGCGTGGCGCCAGTCGTATTCGAAGCGATGATAAGACGGCCCAGTCAATCGCTGGTCGAATCATAGCTGAGTCTGAGTTGGGACTGGCCACCTTGTCCGCTCAGATAACGGTCACAGACATGATGGAAGCCTCCGCACTGGTCGGACACGTCGATGCAATCAGAACCGGGCTCGACGCGATCGATGCCCTCTCAGCCCGGCTGCGCGACTCGCAAGACATCAACGTCGATGAACTCACCCAAATTCGAGCGGACCTCTCCAGGCAGATGTCGGCAATGCGGGACGCGCGTGCGCAACACCAACTCGATGTGAAGACCATTCGACAGTCAGTCGATCAATCCCTGGCCTTCATTCAAGAGAAAGCCCAAGTCGCCGCAACCCTTCGCAGCAATGCAGATGCTGCGGATACTGCTCAGGCCCTTGCGAACCGCAAACAGGCCGCAGGTGTCGATCTGGACGCGGCACGCCAAGAAGCTGAAATGGATCGGCGCAAGTCTGTCCTTGAGTTGCAAGCCGACCCACAACTGCAGGCCATGGACATCCGCATGCAGGGCCTCGAAGACACCATAACGGTCATCGATGACCGCAGTACCTCCCTAGAAGCACTGGCAGCAGCAAGACGCCAACAGCTAACACAACTCCAAACCATTTCGACGCAGCTCGATGACGAACTGACCTCGACCACGCAGTCTTTGACGACCTTGCTAACCGATTCTCTTGCCAAAGGGGCCGACACCACCCGCACGCACCTCGAAGCCGCAGCCAAGGCGGCGTCCAAGGCCGCACGAACACGCAACCGCAAGGATGGCAACTCAGACCGACTGCTCGAATTGCAGGCCCGTGTCGCAACGGCTGAACTGTCCATCTCTGAGACATCCTTACTCCAGCGTTGTATTGCATCGCTGTCAACGGCCGGTGAACACCAAGGCCGAACCATTTCAGCAACGTGGAACGAAACCAAAAACGTCCTCGAGGGCCAGGTCAAAGCGGCCCGAGCGGCCGGACAGTCTGCCCTCGATTCCGCCACGCAACTCGTAGATGGTTTTGGCTCGGGTCAGGGCGATGCCATTCGAACCGGCCTTGAAGCATTGCAGGCCAGTCTCGATGGCGACTTCTCAAATCTCCCAAGCCCTGACGCGGCGACGACACCGCCGCCGACCCCCCCGTCATCCACCGCAACCAGTGATGCGCCCGCCGGCCTTGTGCAACTGGCCAATGAGTTTGCTGCAGGATCCAACCAGCCCTACCAGCAAGCTCTGCCCGCAATGACCACACTCATGGACTGCAACGCACCTAGCCAGCCGTGCAAGCAGCTGGAACTACTGGGCAAGTTGCCCGCGGCACTGGGTGACTTCAGTACAGCCCTTCAAGAGTCGGCACTGGGCAAGGACCCGAGTGCCGCCATGATGGCTGAGATGTTCAACGGCTTTCTGTCCGAAATGAGTGCGACGGCCATAGGATTCAAAGTGGTTTCCATACAGGAGACGCAGCCAGAACAAGGCACCATCACCATTTCGACGGGAGAAATGAATACGCCTGGTTCCATTTCCGCCGCCAAGGTTGATGGACAGTGGAAACTCACTGGTGTGCCTGAAATCCAAGGCAAACCAACACCGGGCGTCGATCAATTACAGACCATGCTGACCGGATTCACAACCGCAGCAGCCGACCTTCGCAGTGGCAAGATCAAAACAGCCCAACAGCTAAAGCAAGCCATGGCGACATTGGCCCCGCGTTGATCAGTCGGATCTTTACGGTGCATTGAGTCGTTCCAGCGAAGCGATTGCTGCAGCACGGACCATGTCCGGCTGATCGTCCGAAGCGACAATTGCTTGTAGTGCCCCGCAGATCTCCGTGCGATCAGGACTATCCCCCATCGTTCCAGCGACGATGCAGGCATTGCGGCGAAGCATCTCCAGCGTCGCGCGGGTCATTGATGTGCCGCCAAGCCGCTCGACGCGATCGTCAGCCGTCCACCGCATAACCTCCAACACATTGAGCTCGCCAACGCGATCACCAGTGGTGTCTCCAACAGGCAATAACTGCGTGTGAACCGTGGGGTGATTGTGCGGACACGCGGTCTGGCACGCATCGCACCCAAAGAGCCAGCGACCGATGCCCTGATGCCACTTGGAATCGATGACCTCCCGATGCTCAATGGTCATCGCCGAAATACACCGACGCGCGTCGAGCCGCCAGGGAGTCAGCGCATCGGTTGGGCACGCATCAATACAGCGAGTACACGTGCCACATGGATCGTCCTGCTGCCCCGGGGTTGGCCTGATATGCAGCGTCGTGAGCACTTCCCCCAGCAGCAACTGCGAACCACCGCTAGGTTCGATCAGCAGCGTATTCTTACCAACCCGCCCAAGACCCGCCCGCTCGGCGACCTCGCGTTCGAGCAGCGGTGCCGTATCAACACAAGTTCGAAAGTCCGCAGCGGGATACTGCTGGGACCACCGATCACACAATGCGTGCAACCGTTTCTTGATGACTTTGTGGTAGTCACGACCGCGGGCATAGGAGGCGATGCGCGGCCCCTCATCAGAGTCGACTAATGGATATCGATCGGCCACACAAATAATTGATCGGGCACCGCTCAGCAACAAACGCGGATCCATTCGGATGTCCCGGTGGCGACCCAGCCACTGCATCGACCCATGACATCCATCGTCAAACCAGTTGCTAAGAATCCCACCACGCTCGGGTGGATCGGCGCTCGTCACGCCCGCAAGCGCGCAGCCAGCGTTCAGACAGTCCTGCACAAAAGTGTCGCCGCCCAGCGTGGTACTGCTCACAGGTCGCCGTACTCTTGGCTGAGTGGCTCAAGTGATGCGTGTGAGGCAGGCATGGTGCGGGGACCGTACTGCTCAAAATCCACGGTTACCAGCCGCCCCGCTCCCCGCCGTCCAAATCGCATCACAATGCCCACGCCAAACCGAGGGTGTCGAACTGCCTGCCCGATGATGACTTCAGGAAGCGGCGCTGGGGGGAGCGTCCACGGATCGGCTGTTTCCAATACCCGAACCGAATCTGCTGGAATCTCGTCGAGAAATCGACTGGGAATCATTGACTCGGTGCGGCCACGCTGCGAACGCACCGACGCATGCGTCATGAGCAAATGCCCTCTGGCCCGGGTCATTCCCACATAACACAGACGTCGTTCTTCTTCCATGCCCGCTGGATCTTCCGCCGCCCGTGCATGGGGAAGCACCCCCTGCTCGCATCCAACAATCGCGACACATTCGAACTCCAGCCCCTTGGCTGCATGCAAGGTCATGAGCGTGACCGCCCCTTGCGTGGGGTCCACTGCATCTGCATCACTGATGAGCGCGATCGACTCAAGCCATGCCGCCAAGCGGCCTCGCAAGTCATGAGGCGCATTGCCGGAATCGGCCTCGGTAACCGTGCGATCCGCCGCAGCGCTGACGAGTTCCTGCAAGTTGGCAAGCCGATCAAGATCTTCTTCCCCCCGTTTGGTGCGAGCGGCGCCTTCGAGCCCTGACTCTTCGAGTACACGGGCGACGAGGTCTTCAAGGGACAGTTCAATGAGCGCGCCACCGAGTGCTTGCCGCCATGAGTCGATCATCGACACAAAGCGAAGGAGGGCTGTGCGGGCGCGGGCGGTCAAACTGTCGATCTCACGGCAACGACGAATTGCTTCCATCACCGGCACATCATGCTTGGCCGCGAGCCGCTCAACCTTGTCAAGGCTCGTCTTGCCGATGCCACGAGTGGGCACATTGATGATGCGCCGCAGGGCGACATCGTCCCGCTCATTGAGGAGCAGCCGAAGATAGCACAGTGCATCCTTAACTTCGCGACGGTCGTAGAAGGCCGTTCCACGCGCCACGACATACGGCACTTCCGCTCGCCGAAATGCCTCTTCGAGCACCCGACTCTGAGCATTGAGTCGATACAGCACGGCCATGTCCGACCAGGCCAATTCATGCTCACTTCGCCATGTACTCAGCCGCTCAACGACGTCCTTGGCTTCAGCGTGTTCGTCTGGAACTGACTGAATAATCGGCTTGTCGCCATCCCCCCGCGACGTGCTGAACTCGCGTGCTCGATGGCTCTCATTGTGTCGAATCAATCCCGCCGCGGCCGTCACGATGTTCGCGGTGCTTCGGAAGTTCTCTCCAAGCGAAACGGCTACGGCATCGTCGTATCGCGTCTCGAATTCCAGAATATTGGTGATGTCCGCTCCTCGCCACGCATAGATCGACTGGTCGGGATCACCCACAACACAGATGTTTCGGTGAACCGAAGCAATGGCAGAGGCAATCACGAACTGCGCGTGATTGGTGTCCTGATATTCGTCTACGAGCAGGAACTGATAGCGACCTCCCATGTCGGCACGAAGCGTAGCGTTGTCACGCAGCGCCACAGCGAGCAGGCGCAGCAGATCGTCAAAATCGAGCGCTCGACAGCGGGTTAAGGTATTCTGGTAGGTGCGATAGATGCGCGCCATCGAACGCGAATAAAAGTCGCCGGCATTACGCTCGAAATCATCCGGGCCGCACAGTGCATTCTTGGCCTGGCTGATGGCGCCAAGTACCGATGCTGGTGGCCAATTGCTTGTGTCGAGTCCCGCTTCAGCAATGGCTTCTTTGACGGCACTTCGCTGATCTGATGTGTCGTAAATCGTAAAGTCATCGGGCGCGCCCACTCGGTCGCCCAACGTACGCAACTGCATCGCTGAAAACGAGTGAAACGTAGAGATCGTCACACCGCGTGCTTCGTGTGCGCCCACGAGGTTCTGCACACGCTGACGCATTTCGCCAGCGGCCTTGTTGGTAAAGGTCAGCGCCAAAATAGACCACGGTGGCACACCACTATCCAGCAGCATGGCGATCCGCCGTGTCACGACCGTGGTCTTTCCCGAACCAGGCCCCGCAAGCACCAGCAGTGGCCCCGCTTGATGCATGACGGAGGCCGCCTGTGGCTCGGTGAGGCGGCTCAACAATGGATGCTCAGATGACATGGAAGGTGGATGCTACCGGTGGCTTGCCCTAAGCCGCTCTTGGGGGTCAAAATGGCTTATCGACAAGCCATCCACACCCCTTCACGACCCCAAGACCCTCATTAATGGCACATTTTGTGCCTCTAAGGGGCAGTCAGGACCCGATTTGCGGCATGTTCCATACCAAATCACAAGATTCAGTGGGTGCCAATGTTGAAGACACAACATGTAGTAGTACGATACGACCCCTAGTGATGACCCCCAAGGGCTTTCACTGGCCTCCCAACGGGCCTCATATACGCCCCAAAGCGTGTGTGACCCGGTGAGAGGTGGATGAGGGCCTGCATCACCTCGTGTCGGTGCTGCAGGCAACTGATGGAGTCTGCTGGTAAATCACGCTGGCGTGTGGAAGAGATTGGGCCCATGACCGTATTAAGCGATTTGGAAATTCGAGAAGGCGTGTCGATCGAACCATTCTCGAACCAAGCCACACGGCGTGACATTGTGTCCTACGGAGTTTCGAATTACGGGTACGACGTTCGCGTTGGTGCGCGTTTCAAGATCTTCACCAACACAACCAGCGACGGGACCGCGGTGGTTGACCCCAAGGACTTCACCGATGACTCGTTTGTCACGGTGGATACCAACGAAACGGGGCAAGACCATATCCTGATTCCACCCAACAGTTTCGCACTGGCCGAAACGATGGAGTGGATCGAAGTGCCCAGAAATGTGCTGGCGATCTGCGTAGGTAAAAGCACCTACGCGCGGTGTGGTCTGATCGTCAACGTCACACCACTGGAACCTGAGTGGTGTGGCAAGGTGACGCTGGAAATCAGCAACACCACCCCACTGCCCGCAAAGGTCTACGCGTGCGAAGGCATCGCACGGATGATCTTCCTGCGGGCGCAATGTGAATGTGAGGTCAGCTACGCCGATAAGCGTGGCAAATACCAGAACCAAGAGGGGTTGACGCTCCCACGCGTCGATGGTTGAAAATAGTCACCTCCACCCGCGTCGTGTGCGGGGGGCGGTGGTGATGCAGTGCAGGAGGGCGGCTCACAGCCGCCGGGCAAGGACGCCCAAGGAGTCATCATGAAGCTCAAGCGAAAATTTACCAAGGTTGGACAAGACGTATTCGCTCAAGTTGAGTGGGAGCAGCGAACCAGCCGAATTACCAATGCCGATGGGTCCATCGTCTTTGAAATGGAAGACGCGTGGATTCCAAAGTCGTGGAGTCAACTGGCCACCGACATCATGGTCAGCAAGTACTTCCGCAAGGCTGGGGTGCCCCAGATTGACGACGACGGTCAACCCATCGTCGACGACCATGGCGAACCAGTACTTGGTCCAGAGCGCAGCGCTCGCCAAGTGATTCACCGCCTCGCTGGATGCTGGCGTGCCTGGGGCGAGAAGCATGAGTACTTTGGGTCCGCCGACGATGCGCAGACCTTCTATGATGAACTCTGCTGGATGATGCTCAATCAGGTCGCCGCGCCCAACAGCCCACAGTGGTTCAACACAGGATTGCACTGGGCCTACGGAATCAGTGGACCGGCCCAAGGCCACTGGGTCAACGACCCCGCCACCGGTCGCCAAATGCTCGCCGACGATGCCTACTCGCACCCACAACCCCATGCGTGCTTCATTCAGGCCGTCGATGATGACCTCGTCGGCGCCGGAGGCATCATGGACCTTTGGACTCGCGAAGCTCGCCTCTTCAAGTACGGCAGCGGCACAGGCACCAACTTCTCGGTGATTCGCGGAGACGAAGAACCGCTCAGCGGTGGTGGCCGCAGCAGTGGCTTGATGAGTTTCCTCAAAATTGGCGACCGCGCCGCAGGCGCTATCAAGTCCGGTGGCACGACCCGGCGAGCCGCCAAAATGGTGTGCTTGGACGCCGACCATCCAGATATTGAAGCGTTTGTCAGTTGGAAAGCACGCGAAGAGATCAAGGTCGCGGCCATGGTCGAAGGCCTCAAGCACATCTCCAAAGACAAGCAGGAACTCGCCAGTGATCTGGGCTTGACGTTGGACTACGACTTTAATGGCGAGGCCTACCAGACCGTCTCTGGCCAGAACTCCAACAACTCCGTTCGTTTGTCTAATGACTTCATGCGGGCGGCCCGCGATGGAGCTGACTGGGATCTAATCAACCGAACCGACGGCAAGGTTGCGCGAAGCATCCAAGCCGATGGCTTGTGGAGTCAGATCTGCCGCGCCGCGTGGGAAAGTGCCGACCCGGGCCTGCAGTTCGATACCACGATCAATGAGTGGCACACCTGCCCGGTGGACGGACGCATCAACGCATCCAATCCGTGCAGTGAGTACATGTTCCTGGACGATACCGCGTGCAATCTCGCGTCGATCAACCTGCTCAAGTTCTGGAACGCCCCGAAGCAAACCTTTGACATCAATGGTTTCGAACACGCCATCGACATCTGGACCATCGTGCTCGAGATCTCCGTGCTCATGGCGGCCTTCCCATCACGATCGATCGCCGAACGGAGTTGGCGATACCGCACATTGGGTCTTGGTTATGCCAACCTAGGTGCGCTGCTCATGCAGTCGGGCATCCCCTACGACTCTGAGGAAGGCCGCTGTGTGGCGGGCATTCTCACAGCATCGCTCACCGGTCGTTCGTATGCAATGAGCGCCCGAATGGCCAAGGAGCACGGTGCGTTCGCTGGCTTCGACGACAATCGCGACAAGATGTTGCGGGTCATTCGCAACCACCGCCTTGCCGCCATGGGCACCGACCGTGACAGCAAGGATTGGGAAAATATTGAAATCCGCCCAGTGCCCATCGATCACGACACGGCTCGAAGCGGCAACATCAACATCGCCAATTCCGGTGAACTCCTCGATCACGCCATCGATGCATGGGACCGAGCGCTCGCCGACGGCAGCAGTCACGGCTTCCGCAATGCGCAGGTCACCGTCATTGCGCCCACTGGCACCATCGGGTTGCTCATGGACTGCGACACCACCGGTGTGGAACCGGACTTCGCCCTGACCAAATTCAAGAAACTCGCTGGTGGCGGCTACTTCAAGATCGCCAACCAGTCGCTTCGCCCATCGCTGCTGGGCCTTGGCTACGCCGAGGACGAGGCCAATGAAATCTTGCGATGGGTCATGGGCACGCTGGACTTGGATGTCCCCATGCCTGGTGACGATGGCGAGGAATCGCGCGATGGGCGAACCTTCCGCGACTACTTGATTGAACAGGGCTACACCACCGACGACATTGCCGATGTGATGGCCTTGCTGCCCACCGTGTTTGACCTGTCCTTTGCCTTTACCGCCTGGAATATGCCAGCGACCGTGCTGAAACAGTGTGGCATCAAAGATGCAGAATCGGCCCGCGCTCGGACTGATTTCAATGGCCTTGCAGTACTTGGGCTCACCCGCATGCAGATTACGACGCTCAACCGATTGATCTGCGGCACGCAGACCATCGAGAACGCCCCTCATCTCAATGACAAGCACCTTCCCGTCTTTGACTGCGCCAATCGCTGCGGCCCCACTGGCACGCGATTCATCGCATCACAGGGTCATATCCGCATGATGGCAGCGGCCCAGCCCTTCATCTCTGGCGCCATCTCCAAGACCATCAATCTGCCCAACGAAGCGACGCTGGAAAACATCTCCGAGGCCTACCGCCTCAGTTGGGAACTTGGTCTCAAGGCCAACGCGCTCTATCGTGATGGATGCAAACTGAGCCAGCCGCTCAATACGACCTCGGGCGACGTCACGCTTGATGACGACGAAGACGAACTGGAACTTGACCAAGCACGCAACGAGGTTGCCTTGGAAGTCGTCGTCGCAGCCGAAGCCGCTGCCGATGTCCGTCCGGTGGATTACGTCGAACGCGTCGTTGAACGCATCATTGAACGCCCAATGCGACGACGTCTTCCTGACACACGACGCAGCATCACGCACCACTTCAATGTCGCCGGACACGAGGGCTACCTCACCGTGGGCATGTACGACGATGGTCAACCTGGTGAATTGTTCATCACCATGTCCAAGGAAGGCTCGACCATCGGAGGACTGATGGACAGTTTGGGCACCGCCATCAGCGTGGCCTTGCAGTACGGGGTGCCCACCAAGAGTCTCGTGACCAAATTTGCCCACCAGCGGTTCGAACCCCAGGGCATGACGACCAATAGTGAAATCCCGTTCGCCAAGAGCTTGGTGGACTACATCTTCCGCTGGATGGGAATGGAATTCATCGAGGGCTACCGCGAAGCAAACGCGCCTGCCCACACAGCATCCAAACCAAAACCCGTGATCAAGGAGGATCTCACATGCAACGACAGGACGTCGTCGAAACCTGCAGATGGACAAGATGGCCGGGGGAGGACCGCAGAACCCTTGACAAAAGGGTCGAGCGAGCGCCCAATCGATGCGGCCTCAACACCCGCAATCTCGGTCATTGCAGTCGAATCAGACGGCATCATGACGACGCAGCAGGCGACGTCTTTGAGCCAAGCCACAGCGGCGCTCATGGGCGATGCGCCGCCGTGTGACAACTGCGGCGCCATCACTGTTCGAAACGGCACATGCTACAAATGCGTCAACTGCGGAAATTCCATGGGATGCAGTTGAACATAAGGAGATGACATAGCGCGGCGTCGATGCCAAGAGCGACGTCGCGTTTGGGTGCAAGGGAACGGATGCATGAAGCATCCGAACACCTGAAGGAACGCGCAGACAGGAAGTCAGCCGTTCCAGCGGACACAGGACTTGTCCGCGGGGCAGGACGCCCGATGGTTCCCACCACACCCATTTGAATCACTCTTGGCACCTTTGGAAGGGCACGTGTTTCCCTTAACTGGGACCCCCCCTTCCATCTCTTCCCTCCCCCCCTGGTCGGCCCCCACCGCCGATCAGGGGGGTTTGTTTTGTACGCGTTTGGAAGCATTGTTCTTATCTCATTCCGCTCCCCTACTTTGCGGGGGAACTCCGGCGAAGCCTCGCCCCTTGCTACACTCCTCTTCAAATGCTCATGATCGCCGATCAACTCCCGATGTACCTCCCAATCACCATCCTCATCGTGATGGCCGTGATCTTCGGCGCTGTGAACATCCTTGGTTCGCACCTCTTGGGACCGCGGCGTTATGGCAACACAAAAATGAGCACGTACGAATCGGGCATGACGCCCATTGGTACGGCCCGCCGTCGCTTCAACGTCCGGTTCTACATTCTGGCGATGACCTTTCTCGTCTTCGACGTCGAAATCATCTTTCTCTACCCGTGGGCCGTCGACTTTGCTCAACTTGAACCCGGCAGCCCAGAGGCCGGGCTCTTCCTCGGACGCATCCTCTTCTTCCTGCTGATGTCGATCATCGCCTACATCTACGCTTGGAAGAAGGGCGTCTTTCGCTGGGACTAATCGGCCATGCCATGCTGCTTCGTGTTCCTGCTGGCCCTGCTCTTTCCCCGCCTCATTCTCATTCTGACGTGGCTGTTCAACCCCGCCTTCATCAACAACGCCTATGCGAACTTCATCATTCCGGCGATTGGACTCATCTTCCTGCCGATGACGACGCTGGCCTATGCGTGGGCATACACATTCGAGGGGGGGCCATGGAACGGTGGTGGAATCATCATCATCGTGCTGGCCCTGCTCTACGACCTAGGCGCCGCCGGCGGCGGCGCGACCGGCCAGAAACCGTCCCCAAAGTAAACCCCCGCCCCCGGGGAAGCCCGCACTCACCCACCACCATCCACCGTCGTGTCATACCGAACACCCGCAGGCATCGGCACGGGCACGTGCACCGTCGTGCCATAATCTCCTTCTGTCACGATGCTCGAGTCGACCGCCACGAAACTCGTGTAAGCCGAGGCCAAGTTGTAGGCCAGCGCCGTCTTGAGAATGCGATCATCCAACCCATCCTCCTGTGACCAGGTCAACTGATCATTGAGTTCCCGAATCAATGAGCGAGCCCAGATCTGCGCCAAGGCCGGGCGATCAGCATCGCCGCCCCACTCCACATCGAGTTCGATCTCCTCGCCCCCAACGCGGCCGGTGATCTTGATATCACCATCAAAGCCATCGCCGAGCCGGCCCGTGATAAAGATGGGCCGGTCGACGAAGACATCAGGCACGTTGGATGGAAACACATCGGTGACATCATCGCCCAAGTCGATGACGACATCGTGCATCGCGGGATGACTGGTCATCTCGAAGAACTCATCCATGGCACCGACCCGCGATGCATCCAGACCGATGTATGAGGCCTGCCCATGGCCTATATCCGCCATGCGCTGAAGCAGATAACTGTTGGGACTCGAGCCGATACCGAAACTGAAGATGCGAGCATCGCCGAGGTTGCGGCCGATCTCCCCCAGAATGTCCGACTCGTTGCCGATGTAGCCGTCGGTCAGAAACACAACGCTTCGGACATGCGTGTCGTCGTGGTGGAATCCAAGAGCCGAACGGATGCCGTGAATCATATTGGTCCCGCCGCCTGCTTCGAGTCCGTCGAGGTAGCGAATGCCACGCTCGACGTTGTCCGGCGTTGCCGCGATTGGCTGAGCGGCCATTTGTGTGGCGCCTTGCGCAAAGCGAATAATTTGAAAGGTATCGCCCGAACGCATCTTGCGAAGTGCACGCTTGACGGCTTGACGGGCGATGTTCATGGGCTGGCCACGCATACTGCCCGATGTATCGAGCACGAAAACCATTTCCATGGGTGCTCGATCGATGGACGTGAGTTCCGCTGGCGGAACGATCATGCAACTGAAGAAACCTCCGCGTTGGTCACGATGCGTCAGCACCGCCGTCTTGAGGTCCTTGCCAGCAACATGCCACGTGAAGACAAAGTCGCGATTGGGAATCGTATCGAGCGGACTAAGCGTCACCACCGCGGTGGTGGCGGACGTCTGGTCAACCGACACTGCATGGGTGGTCGAGTCCATCGACTCGATACTCACGCCGGCGTCCAAGGTAAGCGTGATGTCGATGTCGTGTCCACTGCGTTCGTTGGGTGGCAGATAGGTCACCGCCGTCCCGGAGTTCGAGGACCCCGCGGCGCCACCACGTGGCAGGGCCGCGATGGGATCGGTGGTGCCAGACGGGTTGTACCGCGGGCCCACGACCATCGGGAAGACGAATTCAAAGCCGCCGTTGCGATAGGGAAGCGTGCCAAAGTATGTGATGTCAATATCGATGGACTTGCCTGATTCGATGTTGGCGACCTTCTGCGTGAAGATATTGGGACGCTCCTGCTGCAAGAGCGAGGCCACGTGTCCTTGGGCCCGTGCCTGTTCGTAGATGCGCTGCGCTTCTTCACGCTGGCGAATGATGCCGCGGATGGTGCGATCGCCTACGGTCATGATAAAATCGCTCACAGCCGAGTCCTGCGGAAGCGGGAACACGTAGACGGCTTCGATCTTGCCGCTGTATGGGTTGTGAAAGCGCTGCGTCACACCAACCTGGCTGATGAAGCCGTCGATCGTAGCGTTCACTGCAGTGTGCTCGAGCGGAACTGGTACAAATTGATCTGAGGTCCCCCCGGGGGGAATGCAACCCATCATGCCCGAACCGACGTCGTCCAGCGGCCACTGCGGTTCAACTTGCTCCGGGACGGTTTCGATGGGAGCATCAGCCCTCGCGACTGACGAAGGTACTTGTACTTTGGATCGCCTCGTCAAATCCATTGACTTGCTACCTCGCCCGATCACCCACGTTTCGTCCACTTGGGGCCACTGGGCCAAGGCCTCTGAGTCCATGAAGACCAAAGGCGTCCCAAGCGTCGTTCCGTTGACACTTATGGTTGGCCCTTGCCCAACTTCCGCCCCATACGAGAATGTTGGTGCGGCCCCCTTGTGCTGCTCGATCAAGTCGGTCGGACCTGCAGTACGGCCAGTGATTACATCCGGGGCGTTTTCGACCGCAGGACTATCCATCGAATTGGATACGATGGACTGATCGCTGTTGTGGCAGCCAGCCAGCGCGACCCCAACAAATATGGCGGCCCCAATATAAATGGTTCGATGGTTGAAACGCGTTGACGTGTTCATTGCACGTGTCCTTTCACGACCGATGCGGTGGCATCGAGGCGGTGTCCGTCGGTGTCACCCGCGGCGATCAGTTCAATTTCAAGTTGAGGCTCGCCCACGACCATCAGGTGCAGACGAGCAACTCGGGTGTTCCCCGAGGGCGAGGTGTTGGTGGTGTCGTAGGCGGCCAGCAGAATCTGCCCCTGCGCCAGCGCGGCGGGGTCGTACATCGGTGGGCTCGACCAGACGCCATCGCCGCCTTCCACACCCACGAGCGTTGCGTTCTGGCCAAGCGTCTCGACTCGCACCTGCCAGGCCCCTAGGTCGGTATCGCTATCGATCATGACATCGACTGGCATGAAGCGCGAAGCAGGTTGCTCGGACTCATCGATACGGGCATGCCCAAATGCGGTTACGGCCATCAGAAACAGCATCACAAAGAGGCGTGTCATTTATCAGCCTTCCGTACTCGTTGAGACCGTGGGCATGGCCACAATGCGCGTGTGCAGGGCGATGAGATCAGCGTGATCGACACGACCATCGGTGTTGAGATCACCCGCAATGTCGGACCATCCCCCATCGAGCCGCCGCGAAAGCGTCATGGCATCGAGCACATCCACTTGGCCATCTGCATTGACATCCCAGCGAGCCAGATGCGGCAGCGGCGCGTCCTGAATGCGGATGACTTGCACAATGGTCCACACTGTCAGGCCAAGCAAAACCATTGCGGCCACGGGTGCGGCCCATCGAAGGTGCGCGCGTGAAGGCAGCACCATGGCCTCGACGGCGTCATCCAGGGTCGCGGGGATTGGTGTGTCAGCGGAGCGAAGCGCCTGGGCCAACCTTGGAAGGTCCTCGGGACCTGGGAATTGGTCGCTGGGCATGCGTTGGGTGGGAGGCTGGCTCATCGGCACCCATACAGCGCGCAGCGGGCCGGATTGGTTCAATGATCTTCGATATTTTTCAATCGAGCAGCAATTTGGTGGTGGGATCGTTCCTAAGAGCCGCCAGAGCGTGGTGCATCCGGCTCTTGACGGTCCCCACAGGGATGTCCATCGCAGCGGCGATTTCCAGCACGCTCATCGATTCCACAAAACGGAGCATGACGACTTCGCGATGCCCGTCACCCAAACTCGCAAGCACATGCTCAATCGCTTCGTGGTCAGTTCCTGCTTGCGGCGGTGCAGTCTGGTCTGGCAGATCAATGCCCGTGGCAATGCGTCGATCGCGATCGAGCATACTCAGCATGATGTTCTTGATAGCTGGATAGAGAAACGTGGTCAGAAGGCTTGTGAGGGTCAGCCGTCGTCGACATCGGCCGAGCAACCATGCAAAGACTTCCTGTGACACATCGAGTGCCAGCGTTTCGTTGCCAGACGACATTCGAAGCGCGGTTCGCCAGACAAATGCACGGTGGCGTTCATAGAGCACTCCGAACGCACTGCGATCGCCACGCCGTGTGGCATCAAGGAGATCCTGATCGCTATGATCGTTCCCATTCACCTCGCCCAGTCCGGGGGGGGGCTTTCGATGCGGTGACCGTCTAGGTGAATCGCCCAAGCGTGCAGGCACAAGGGGCGATGGTCGTCCGCCTGCCCGTAGACGGTGTCGCCGTGGATCGGATGGTGCAGGTCCGCCAGTCCCGCGCGGATCTGATGACGCCGTCCCGGCCCAAGCAGGTCGATGGCCAGCAGTTCTCCATCGGGAGTCTGTCCATAGGATCGCCACACGCATCGGCCCAGTTCCGCGTCGGTTCCAAAGGTGCGAACCGTCATCTTGCGTGAACCACGGTGTCGTTTGGAGAAATAGAGTTCGAATTGACCAGCATCGGCCAGTCCAACGTCGCATCGGGCCAAATACTGCTTGCCAATGTCCTGATCCGTGCGTCCCGACATGGTGCTCCGCAGAAAGTCGTGGGTGCTGTCATTCAGCGCGACGAGCAAACAGCCGGAGGTGGGTAGATCCAGCCGGTGCACCAGTCCGCCATCGTCTTGGTCGCGGCAGGCTGGCTCGGTCGCTCGCAGCCAGGTCTCGACATCGGATTGGTCGCCCGGCCCGGCCACCGAGTGCCACTGGGCGGGTTTGTCGACGACCATCCAATGTTCAGTTCGGTGCAGGATGGTTGGCTCGGTATGCATGTGGGCACGGTATCAGCCTGTGGCCGTTGACCGTACAATGCTCGGCCGTACGCTACGGGGCGTAGCTCAGCTTGGTAGAGCGCCTGCTTTGGGAGCAGGAGGTCGCACGTTCGACTCGTGTCGCCCCGATTGACAAGGCCGCCCTCTGGGCGGCCTTGTCAATCAACGAGTAGTTGATACT
The DNA here is from genome assembly GCA_964524945.1 of uncultured Isosphaeraceae bacterium. Classification (GTDB taxonomy): domain Bacteria; phylum Planctomycetota; class Phycisphaerae; order Phycisphaerales; family SM1A02; genus UBA12567. Next base: position 20,702 of record CAZGFN010000005.1, on the reverse strand, counting down.
AGATAAGACAAGGGCAGGAACAAACACATCCCCTCACGCAGTGCATACGCCTTGCATCCGTCCCCCCACTTGTGGGGGACCTGTCACGAAGTGACTGAGGGGGCGTTCAATGCTGCTAAACACGTAGCCCCGCGGCTGCGCCCCGTCCGTTCAGTGACCTTCATTCGCCTCCAATCGCTTCACTCCCTCGGATGGCGGCATAAAGCCAGCTTTTGATTTCGCTCTTCATCTGGAGTCGTCAGACCTCGGCGCGCCGAGAACTGGTGCGGGCATCTTTTCACTCGTCGTGTCGGGCGACAGATGTACCGCTCGAATGAAGGGCGGTTCGCCTTCCTCCCAGTGCCCATAGGTGATCGCCACGATCGTGCCATCGGGCAGAACTTGCAGCGCCGGATAGGCGCAGTCCCATCGATGGATGTTGTCTGAAAGCCGTACGACGTACTGCCCGGTCCGTCCTGCTACGAGGTCCTTCCACGTGCCGATCCATGCCACCCAGTCGCCTACCCACGGGCTATCGGTGTGCGTATCACGAAAGGAAATGAACAGCCTGCCATCAGGGAGGTAGACGGCTTGATGGCGATCGCCCGTCAATGCATCTGGCAATTCACTGGGCGTACTCCACGTCACCCCATCGTCATCGCTCAAGCAGATGTGGCTATTCTTGGCGCGGCTGTTCTCACGCAGCAGCATCGCCCATCGACGTGCGTCCGGTGACGGCACCAAGCCCGGTTCACATAAGTGCAACTTCGGATCCACGGCCACGACGCGGGGCTGACTCCACGTCACACCCCCGTCGGTTGTATCGATCGCGTAGACCTCAAAGCCAGGCGTGCCCCGACCACCCTCCCGCAGAAAGCGACCGTCATCATGAAAAAAGGCGGTGTACGCACCGGGCATCCCGGCGGGCATCACGTCGGCCACGGCGACGATGCCGCCGTAGTTGCCGATTGGTTCGAATTCCGACCATGTCACGCCCTGATCTTCACTAATGGACGTTCGAATGGGATACAACCCACTGAACATGACCAGTCGCTCGATGCCCTTGGCATCGGTCATGGCGTACAAGTGTGGCGTCTCTTTGGACGTCGCCCACGACGCAGGCACGTCGAGTCGCTCAC
>CAZGFN010000005.1:0-19484 GCA_964524945.1 uncultured Isosphaeraceae bacterium | reverse complement strand
CCAGATTTGGCGCCAGTAGCGCCCATGGCCATCGTGCTGATTCTCGCGGCGATTGTCTACGCCGGTGGGCCGATCTCCGGAGCCATGTACAACCCAGCGGTCCTGCTGGCCTTTGTCCTTGCCAAGGGCTTTCCGCGACGTGACGTGGGCCCCTATCTGGGCGCACAACTTATCGGCGCCGCGCTGGCCGCCGGGTGTGCGTTGGCCATTCGCGGAGAGGCCGCCACGCCCATCAACCCGTCGCCGGGTCTGGCCATTCTGGGCGAGGCCATCTTTACGTTCGCATTGATCTGGGTCATCTTACAGGTGACATCACAACGCAACGAAGGCAATCCTTGGTTTGGAATTGCCATCGGGTGCATCGTCGGCGGCGGCGCCTACGCAGTCGGTGCGGTCAGCGGCGCTGCCTTCAACCCCGCGGTGTGGCTATCGCTTGCCGCGACGGGCAAACTTGCGTGGTCGACCTGGTGGCTCTACGCCCTCGGAGAGGGCGTCGGCGTGCTACTGGCTGTCGCGGCGCAGCGGGCCATCGAACCCAATACACCATGACACTCGATGTCTCCTTCATCACGCTGGGTGTGGCCAATGTCGCCGCTGCGACCGAGTTCTACAAGGCGATGGGCATGACGCCCCACGACCGCAGCAACGAACACATCACCTTCTTTGATCTGGGGGGAAGAATCTTTGCCTTATTCGACCGGGCGGCGCTGGCAGAAGACGCCTCGCAGGTGGATGAGCACGCCGGGGGATTCGGCGGAAGCACCTTGGCGTGCAATGTCCGCACCACTGGCGAAGTACAGACCATGCTCGATCGAGCCATCGCTGCAGGGGGCACGCTGCTTCGAGCACCATCGGAGCCACCCTGGGGTGGGCTGCGAGGCTACTTCGCCGACATTGACGGACACCCATGGGAAGTCGTCTGGAATCCGGGATGCACCATCGATGACGCGGGGCGGATCTCGTTCTAAACGGGTACGCTCCGGACATGGCCGGGACCTTTCTCTTCTACGACTTCGAAACCGATGGCGCCGACCCGCAGTACAGCCGGCCCTATCAGTTCGCCTGTATCCGCACCGACATGGACCTCAATCCCGTTGACGGCCCTGAAGGCCAGGGCATCACGTTGTGGTGCAAACCCTCAGACGATCACCTGCCCGCGCCCGAGGCCGTGCTCATTACGGGCATCACGCCTCAGCACGCCGCGGCGGAAGGGCGCCCCGAAACGGACTTCTTCGGTGAAATCCACCGGCGGGTCAATGAGCCAGGCACGACTTCGCTGGGTTGGAACAGTCTTCGCTTCGACGACATGATCTGCCGATGGGGCTTCTGGCGAAACTTCTTCGAGCCCTACAAGCACACGTATGAGTTTGGCTGCCGCGCATGGGACCTCATCGACTTAACCCGCGCCGCGTGGGCCATGCGGCCCGACGGTATTCAGTGGCCGCTCCATGAAGATGGCGACCGACCGACCTTCAAACTCGACCGCCTCGCACCAGCCAATGGCATTGAACACGGCCACGCACATGATGCGCTAGCCGATGTCCGCGCCACCATCGAGTTTGGACGCATCCTCAAGCGTGCGCAGCCCAAACTCTGGAAGTGGGCTTTGGGCTTGTGCGAAACCAAGGACGTCGAGGCCCTGCTGGGAAGCGGATCGATGCTGCTGCACTCCACATCCCGAATCCCTGCGCGAATCGGCTGCACCAGCCTGATGCACGTCATCGGCAAAACCGGCGACAAGTCACGCGACTACATCGCGTGGGACTTGAGACACGACCCGAGCGAACTTCTTGATGCCGATGCCGAAACCATTGCCCACCGGACATTCACCTCCCAAGATGCCCTGGGCAACCAAACACGCTTTCCCCTCAAGAAGATCAAGAGCAATCGTGCCCCCATCGTGCTTGAGGCCAGCGACGCTGTACTGGCGTCGATTGATTGCAAGCGAATCGGCTTGGACGTCGAGGCTGCCAAGCGGCACCATGCACTCCTGTCGGATCCACTCGTGTCCGCCCACCTTCGCAAGCAGGTGCCATTGGTCTGGAAGTACGATGAGATGCCGGCGGACGATGTCGAGGACGCCTTGTACAACGGCTTCATCCGCGGGCGTGACGAACAACTGCGTGACGAATTACACCAAATGGACCCAAGTGAACTCGCAACGCTGACGGGACAATTCAAAGATCACCGTCTTCCCGACCTCCTGCTGCACTACCGCGGACGCAACTTCCCGGACACCCTGGACGAGGCAGAACAACGGCGTTGGACGGACCGCTGCAAACACCGCTTGCTCCATCCAGCGGGGCGTCGCGAACTGAACTGGCCTGACTGGTCGGCCCACGTCAAGAAATTGCTTACTGATGCAGCGACCGATGCAGAGCAAACGCTCCTCACCAGCGTGCGGGACTGGGGACTCGAACTCGCTGCCAAGTTGAATCTTCCTGAACCAGCCCCTATCGATTGAGCATAAACGTCGCAAGATGGTCGAAGCGGGCGTCGAGGAATGCTCGCAACGGACCGTCGATCTTCCGATCATCCATCGCCTTGGACATGCAGTGCATCCAAACATCGCGTGCATTCTGATCGATCGCAAATCCCGCGTGCCGCTTTCTCAGACGCGGATGTCCGAACCGCTCAACATAGTGTTGCGGGCCGCCGAGCCAGCCGCAGAGAAACCAAAACAACTTGTCTCGTGATTTGGAGAGATCTTCATGCATGGCACGAATCGTGGTAGCCACTGCGTCCGAATCCATGTGGTCATAAAATGCATCCACCAGTGAGCGAACGCTCGTCTCGCCACCAATAGCCTCAAATGGGGTTTGGTCCTCGTCGAACACTCCCGCGCCCGCCCCCATTGGCAAGCCACTCATGATTTGGGCGTTGGGTCGAGTTCTTTGATGCGGATGTTGCGGAAGGCAACGCGATCACCGTGATCTTGCAAGCCGATGAGCCCCTTGGAGTTGGTGCCGTATCGGGGCATGCCGATGAACTTACTCCCGGCCACACGACGTTTCCAGTCGTCGCTGCCCAGCACATAGTCGGCAGTCTCCACACCGTTGAGCCAGTAGGTGACGTGGTCTCCGTCAACACGGATGCGGGCACGGTTCCACTGCCCGGCCGGCCTGCTTGAATCCACCGGCGGTGCGTGCAGGGCGTAGTTGGCGCCCGCTGAGTTCAGTGCGCTCACGCCGTCGCCGTGGCCGATGTTGTCGAGCACCTGCATCTCGGGCGCGGCATCGTAGATAGCGTGTCCCTTCTCGTCGCCATTGAAAAAGATGCCGCTGTTTCCACCGGGCTGCACCATCCAATCCAAATACAGGTCAAAGTCGTCGTACTCACTGCGTGACACGATGTCTCCCCCACCGCCAACCCGCACGAGCATGCCATCCTCCACGGCCCAGCCATCATGCAAAGTGTCGCGTCGATAGCCACGCCACCAGGGCGAAGCCTGCTGGCCATCAAAGAGCAGCACCCATCCGTCGGCCTTCTGCGCATCGGTGAGCATGTTGTGCGGGCCCGTTGGTTCGGGGCCAACGTCGTGCTTGCCTACAAAGCGAGGTGCGACTTCCTTGGTGCCTCCGCTGATGGTGCGTGTGTCGGGCCACGTTGACTGCATGGAGTCAGCGGGGACAAGGGCAAAAGTCGAGGCCCCTGGTGCTTTCCACTCGAGCCGAAGCATCGCATCAGAACCACGCTCAAAAAACTTCACTTGCATCGGGTGATTGCCCGCGTTCAGTTCAACTGCACCTTCAACTGACTCTGCCCCGTGCAGCCCATCGTTGTTGATGACTCGCCGCCCGGCGATCCAGAGTTGCGAGCCGTCATCGCTTGTCAGCCGAAAGGTGTATGTGCCCTCTTTTTTGACAATGAGTTCCGCATCGATCATCGCCAGAAAGTCGTCCTCAAATGGGGCAAAGTCGCCGCTACTGCCTTCGAGGTCGATGTCATTCAGGCGAATCCATGCATTGGGTGTTTGCCCCGGTACCAGCGGCGCCAAGTGTGTCAAATGGCGATCCACCTGCCAGACCCGCATCACAGCCCCGCTACCCGTGTCGCCACACATCGCGGCGGCCAGAATCAGTGTCTCGATCATTGGTCAGTGTCCTCTGTGAGGTGTTGAAGTCAATCGAACCGGGCGAGCTGCGGCAGCATCGAGTACTTGTCGTTGAAATGTACGAGCGGTCGCCGCATCCATATGAACAAGGCAAACATTCTGCTGGTCTGCATCCTGCAATGCAATCACTAGGTCCGTGGAAGATGGGGCACGGTTGTGGGAATCCAGCCAAACCCACTGCCCCCCCGGGATGGGCTCCATCGAATCAGGATCCCCTGATGGCGCACGCATGAACTGCACGCTCATCACATGAGCCTTGGATGGGGCTGCTGCATTAAGGTCATCCTGCATGGCGAAGGCCAGTTGCAGCGCACTACGCGTGTCCATGCGGCCTTGGGCAATCCATGTGGCGTTCGACGGGGATAGTACCGCTACGAGCACACGAGGATCTACGCTTGGTGGTTCACCTGCAACACCACGATCATGCACCCCCCGATGTACAACCCAGACGAGTGAGCCAACGGGCTGTGAAGTTCTCGCAACGGCGGCATCGGGCCCCGGTTGCACAGCCAGTGGTTTGGGACCACCGCCGCACCCACCCAGTGCTGCCAACAACAATCCAGTTGAGTAGACGGCCAGGCAACTCCGCATCAAGCCTGCGATCACCGATCGCTGTCCTGAGCGTCCGCCGTCAACTGCAGAGCGGGAATCATCGCCGATTGTGCTGGGTCGAGCAGCAGCTCAAGCTGGGCCAACATCCGCTGATCCAACTGCGCCCGGCGATACTTAATCTGCGCCAAGTCAAGCTCAGTCGACATCGCCTCCCGAGTCGGCGGGAAGGTCATCTGCGGCGCGCCCTCCTTACGGCGATCAACCATGACGGCGGTCAATCCCCGCCACGACTCGCGATACCCGCTAGCGAGGTCCTCGGCATGCCGCTGCTGATCGGGAGTCAATTCCAATTCCATCACGGCTTCGATCGCCTCGTCGGCGGCCCGGCCGTCCTCAAAGATCCGCGGAAAGGCCTGCCGGTCGTAGGCGTCACGCATCGCCCACGATGCGTCATGAGGCAACTGCTCATACACCCGCTGCGCATGATCGCGGTTGAGCATGGCCAGTGTCTTCATCGTTTCACCGACTTCCCGCTGTCGTTTCTCCCACTTGGAACGAATCGCCTGTCGAACCTCGGGTTCATACTCATCGCGACCCCACATTCGTTGCTCAAGTTTGTTGACCTTGGCCACTCTCTCTTGGAATTCTTCCAGGGGGGTCTCTACCGCGTCGTCGTACTCCAGCAGCGTCTTCAAGACGATGGCCCTCTGGGACAAATCGAGTGTCGTTGGGTCAGTGTCCAGCGTGATCGCGGTCAAGTCGATGACCGCTTCGGTATACCGCCGCATCGACCAACTGTCCTGTGCAATCGCAGCGCGGAGGCGTGATCGCAAGAGCGCCTTGCGAATACGGTCGATGTGCATACGATCGACCGAATCGGGCAGTGCCAGCGCCATATCGGCAAAGAGTTCTGCTTCAATTTTGGCCAACTCTGTCCCAGCCCCTTGTTGGATTTCCGAAACCTGCAACTGCCAGTTGCGCCATGCGCGGTCGGCCTCAAAGTCGAAATCCTTCTTCTTATTGAATGCACTGCGGCCATGTGTCAAGAGCAAGGCCTCAGCGGATGTTTCGTAATCCGTATGCAGGATCGTGATCAACTCGAGTCCGCTGTCATCAGCTCCCATCCACTGGCCGAGTCGTTTGATCTGATCGGCATCGATTGGTTGAAGCTTGATCATCTTTCGAGCCGTTTTGGATTCACTCTCCTCATCCACTTGGCCACTACCGGCGGACTTCTCCTTGTCTTCCTCATGCTTGGCCAAAGCCAAGGCGTCCTGGTGACGTTCGAGCACCGCGGTGGCCGCCAACTCGATCGCGCTTCGCCGGGCTTCAAGACCCTCCAAACGATCCGCACCTTCAAGAGGCACGTCCCCTTCCAACTGGGCCAGTGACCGGAACTTATTTTGGGTGTTGATCGCCGACAACATGGAACTAAGCAACGAGTCGTACTTCTCGTCAAGTTGCACAATGGCCGCATCGACCTCGGCGTTGATGTCTTCGCTGAGGTCGAGTTCACGGAGTCGAACCAGCGAACTTCTCGACGAGGACACACCCTGATCGGCCTGACGATAGCCCTTGCGAACAAATCGCGTTCGCACATCTCGGGCCGCATCGGGCGGCAGCACACCAATGAGGGCACGATAGGCCCGCAGATTCTCGCGGGCGAGTATTGCTGCCTTGTCTTGAATTGGCTGAGTCAATGGATCAAAAAGTGACTTGAGTTCGTTTTGTCGTTCTTCACTGCCGAAATACTCCATCATCGCCATCATGTCCATGTCTCGAATACCTCGACTATCGACTTCGTCAAGCAATGCTTCAATCAGTTCCTTGCCGGTCGACTCAAATGATCGCAGGCCTGCGATGGTTCGCTTGGCGTATTCGGACAACACCTCGTCGACTTGTACTTGGATCTCCGATTCCACCTCGACCCGTCGCATGATGCCAATCAAGTCTGGCGAAGCGCCCTCGTTGATGGCGCCGACCATATTTCGATGAAGTATGCCATACCGGTCCAGCGCGCGAAAACGCCTAGATTGTTCGAGTCGAATGAGCTGCGTTTCACTGAGCAGTGGCGTAATGTCGTCGAAGAAAGCGTCATCGATCTTTCCGAACGATCGAATGATCGCCAGGCCTTCAGACACCATCTTGTTCACTTCTTCGCGACTGGGAATCTGAAAGTCGCCACCCCAAGGCTGGACCCGCATCACGGTGTCGATGCCAGCGTCCATGTAGTCCGCCACGGCTCCCTCTTGCAAATCTTCAAAGCGTTGGTTGTACGCCTCGTACTGTTCGAGCAGTACGCGACGCTGATCGCGGGACAACTCCAAGCGGTCGGCCAGCGCCCGGACATTCTGCACCGTCATGGGCTGCACGAAGAACGGATAGTCGCTTCCACGCTGGGCATGGACGAAGCCTGAGACGCAACAGATAGCGATCACTGCGGCGATCAGGAAAGTAGCTCGACGGATCATTGGAACACTCCTCAATTCTTCTCATCAGGACAATGGACTCAGCCGCACATCATAAGGGACAAACCCCAAAAACTGCTGCGGCGAGCCCTGATGAGCCCGCCGCAGCAGAAGAAGAGAGAATAGAAAGAGATTTCGTTCGTCTGAAGGACCATTCGACCATCAGCCGCGATGTCCTCCAGTAGTCAGGCAGCTGCGCGACTCTGGCCAACGGTTCGCTGATCGGCTGTGGCTCGACGAGTCGGCTCGGCATTCATACGGGCAATCATGTCCGCTGGGCTGTTGGACCAAAGGTCGGCGCCGATTTCTTCGGCCAGACCCTGTGCCCGGGTAAAGACGCCTCCGCCCACGGCGATTTGCGTATCGGGGCATGCGCCAATGCTGCGAATGGTGTCGATGAGACGACGGATATTGGGGGCATCGGACGCGGCCGACGAGAACATGAGCAGCACATCGGGCTGTTGTTCCTGCACGGCGCCAAGCAGTTCGTCGTAGGCGATGCCGCCGCCACCGAAACTGACTTCGTAGCCATCGGCTTCGGCCAGATCAGCGACCATTTGAGCGGCGAGATCATCGGCCTCGGTGCCACCACAGAAGAGCATCATGGTGCGACCACAGCGATCCTTCTGCCTGTAGTTGGCTTGCGCTTGGTCAACTAGGCTGCGAAGCAACCGGGTTGCGTAGTGGTGCGACAACGTCGTGAGTTGATCACGACGAAAGAGATCATCTACAAGTTCCAGCAGTGGCCAGTAGACCTCCTGCGTCAATGCTTCGGAAACAAGTCCTTCGCCAAGCCACTCTTGCACCGTGCTGCGAGCGCCATTTCGGTCACCCGTGATGAGCATCGGGAAGAGGCGTTCCACCATCGCCTGAGTATTCACTGATCAGCTCCTTCGCTGTCCGGCTTGGGCGCCGGCTGAGGTCCACAAGTCTGTCGCGATCACGCATCGCTGTTGTCCCCCGACAATGCCACATCGGAGAGGACAAGCCTCCAGCACCCGGGAGTTTTCATCTGGAGCGAATTACACGCTTATCGGCGGGTCCGCGCATACCGTGCGCACCGGTCATGCGGGCGTCCGGGAATATCGCTGCGTATCAGAAGGATGCGTTGCGAGGCGTCCGGGGGAAGGGAATAACGTCACGGACATTGGCCATTCCGGTGGCATAGGCGATGGTTCGTTCGAATCCGAGGCCAAATCCGGCGTGTGGAACAGAGCCATATTTTCGTAAATCCCGGTACCACCAGTACGCGTCGCGTTCGAGTTCCATTTCATCAATGCGTGCATCGAGCACCTCGAGGCGTTCTTCTCGCTGGGCCCCACCGATGATTTCTCCGATTCCCGGGGCCAGCACGTCCATTGCCGCCACGGTCCGACCATCATCATTGAGTCGCATATAGAAGGCCTTGATGTCCTTGGGGTAGTTCATCAGCACAACGGGCCGGCCAACATGTTCTTCGGTCAGCCAGCGTTCGTGTTCGCTCTGCAGGTCCACCCCCCACGACACTGGGTAGTCGAACTTCTGGCCGCCCGCGATGGCCTTCTCTAGATGCGTGATGGCATCGGTGTACTCCATGCGTTCGAAACTCGATTCGACAAAGGCTTCAAGTCGGTCGATGCAGGTCTTGTCGATGCGGTCGCGGAAGAAGCCCATGTCGTCGGGCAGTTCATCTAGAAGCACGCGGAAGATGTACTTGAGGAAGTCCTCGGCAAGATCGGCGTCGTCACTGAGATCGGCAAAGGCGATCTCCGGTTCGATCATCCAGAATTCAGCCAGGTGCCGAGATGTGTTTGAGTTTTCCGCACGGAAGGTCGGACCAAAGGTGTAGACCTTCGACAACGCCAAACAATAACTCTCGACGTTGAGTTGGCCCGACACCGTCAGGAAAGATTCGCGGCCGAAGAAGTCCTGTCCGAAATCAATGCCGCCATCGTCGCCGTGTGGGAGGTTGGCCAGATCGAGCGTTGAAACACGGAACATTTCACCCGCGCCCTCACAGTCACTGGCTGTGACAATGGGTGTATGCACCCAGTAGAAACCGTTCTCGTGGAAGTACCGATGGACAGCTTGAGCCAAGCAGTGTCGCACGCGGGCGATCGCCGAGAAGGTGTTGGTGCGAACCCGCAAGTGGGCCTGCTCGCGAAGATATTCAAAGGTGTGCCGCTTGGGTGGGACGGGGTAGGTGTCCGGGTCGTCGACCAGTCCTACCGCGATCACCGACTCGGCCTGCATTTCAACCGATTGACCCTTGCCCTGCGATTCGACGATCTGACCCACACAGATCACCGAACTCCCCGCCGTGAGCGTTTGCACATCGGTGGCGTAGTTATCTAGTTCACCGGCGGCCACAACTTGCATGGCGTCAAAGCAGGTCCCGTCATGCAACTGAATGAAGGACAGACCGGCCTTGGAATCTCGACGAGTCCGCACCCATCCCTGCACCTGAACCCGATCGCCAGGTGCGATGCCCTGACCATTCAGAACCGCCTTGACGGATACGACTGGGGGGGGGTGGGCCATTTGAGGGGGGAACTCCTTGGTAGGCGTGGTGGAATCGCAGGTGTGGGGTGGAGCAGGATCCCCGAGCGTACAGGTGCCCGTCAAGGGGCAATCCGCCACCTTGGCAGCATCCGTAGCCCCCATTGGCCTCGATGGCGGGAGATTCCCAGTATTCCTGCATGGCAAACCCCCCAATCCACGCTATTCCGGCACGCCGCTTGCATGAAAGGAGCAGGCGGTCGCTCCGCCGGAATTGAACCATGCGAACAGTTTCTGGACAATCCAGCCAACGCCTCAACCTCCTGCTGTCCTATGGCGGATGGCGAGAAGATGCTGCCGTCCACCAGTTGCCTCGGTTGCTGGAACCAATGGGAATCCGGTCTATTGAGGCCGAAACCGGGGAACAGGCGGCCGAATTCATCCAGCACGAACCCATCCATATTGCGGTGGTGGATCTGGAGATTCCGCTTCGAACGGGGCCACGCATGGGGGAAGCCGGTGGGCCACGAATCCTTCAATTGCTTCGTAGGCTCGATCAGCCCCCGCCAACGGTGGTCATCCGCCCACGGCAGCCAACGACCCGCGAAGATGTCCGAGGCTTGGCAGCCTCGCTGCGAGAAGGTGCCTTTGCAGTGCTCGACCGACCACTGCGACTCGAATCACTTCTGGAAACCCTTCGGCGCGTCCTGCGTCGACATTACCAAGACGCGTGGCCTACGCCATGCCCCGATCAGCCCGACCGGAATAATCCGGATCGTGGAAGGAGAGACTCCCGATGAACGTCAAACCCCTCGGCGACAAACTGCTCGTCAAGCGTGCAGAGGCCCGCGACCGAACCGACGCTGGCATCTATCTGCCTGAGACAGCCAAAGACAAGCCCCAACAAGGCACGATCGTCGCCACAGGCAACGGTGTGCTCAACAAGGAGACCGGCCAGTATCTGCCGTTCACCGTCAAGAAGGGCGACGCCGTGCTCTTTACCTCGTACGCCGGTACCGAAGTCAAAATGGACGGTGGCGATTTCCTCATCATGACCGAGAGTGACATTCTCGGCATCATCGACTGAGTACACAACGATGGAACGTGGACCAATTCTTGCTGTGCTCACCAGCATGGTCGGCACAACCGCCGAACTCGATCTCCTTCTCAAGGGTGATCGGGATCCGCTTGAAATACGAAACGTCGAAGATGTCGAGCCCCTGCACAGCACGCACGGCATCAAGATCACGACACGAGCCAATACGATTTGGATCGACGCAAGCCACGTCTCAGGAATGTGGCAAACCCGCATGGACGGCAGTTGAGACAGATCCGCCCAACACATACACACGAAATCCCGCCGCTTCGGCGGCGAAGGAAGGAACGAAGCTATGACAGCTAAACAGATTGCATATGACATCGAGGCCCGCGAGCGAATGCTCCAGGGCATCAAGAAACTCGCCAAAGCGGTGAAGACGACCTTGGGCCCATCGGGTCGCGTCGTCATCCTTGAGAAGTCCTTCGGCGCTCCGACCGTCACCAAAGACGGCGTCACGGTCGCCAAGGAAATTGAACTGGAAGATCCGTACGAGAACATGGGTGCCCAGATGGTCAAGGAAGTCGCGAGCAAGTCCTCCAAGGACGCTGGCGACGGCACCACGACCGCCACGGTCTACGCCGAGGCCATATTCACCGAAGGCCTCAAGAACATCACCGCTGGTGCCAATGCCACGCAAATCAAGCGTGGTATCGACTCCGCCGTCAAGGCCGTATGCACCGAACTGGCGGCGCAGTCCAAGACCGTCAAGTCATCTACCGAGATTGCTCAGGTCGGCACCTGTGCTGCCAACCAAGACTCCACCATCGGATCGATCATCGCCGAGGCGATGGACAAGGTCGGCAAAGACGGCGTCATTACCGTCGAAGAAGGTTCGAGCCTCGACACGACCGTCGAACTGGTCGAGGGCATGCAGTTTGACAAGGGTTGGCTCAGCCCACACTTCGTCACTGACACAACGACCATGGAAGCTGTTTTGGAAGACTGCGCCATTCTCATTCACGAGAAGAAGTTGTCGTCAGCCAAGGAACTCCTTCCCATTCTGGGCAAGGTCGCTGAAGCTGGCAAGAGTCTGCTCATCATCGCCGAAGACCTCGATGGCGAAGCACTGGCCACGCTGGTAGTCAACCGCCTCCGCGGCATCCTCAAGGTGGCGGCCGTCAAGGCCCCAGGCTTTGGCGATCGTCGCAAAGCCATGATGCAGGACATCGCCACGCTGACCGGTGGCACCGCCGTCATGGAAGAACTCGGCATCGACATGGAGACCTTGACCCTCAAAGACCTTGGTCGAGCTAAGAAAGTCACCATCGACAAGGACAACACGACCATCATCGAGGGTGCCGGCAAACGCGCCGACATCACCGGCCGGATCGACCAGATCCGTGCTCAGATCGAGCACTCCACCAGCGACTATGACAGCGAGAAGCTTCAGGAACGACTGGCCAAACTGGCCGGTGGCGTTGCGCAGATCAATGTCGGTGCCGCCACTGAAGTGGAGATGTCCGAAAAGAAAGCCCGCGTCGAAGACGCCCTGCACGCATGCCGTGCTGCGGTAGAAGAAGGCGTGCTTCCCGGTGGGGGCGTAGCAGTTCTGCACGCCCGATCCGCCTTGGAGGGTGCCCGCAAAAAGGCCCGCGGCGACGAGAAATTCGGCATCGACATCGTGCATCGCGCCCTGACTGCCCCAGTCAAGCAAATCGCCGAGAACTGCGGCATGGAAGGTTCCGTCGTCGCCCAACGGGTTGAGGACGCGACCGAAATGGGATGGGGCTTCAACGCACTGACGCGCGAATACGAAAACCTCGTCAAGGCCGGCGTCATCGTGCCGACCAAGGTCGAGCGTGTCGCCCTTGAGAATGCAGCCTCCATCTCAGGGCTCCTCCTGACGACCGACTGCGCGATCACCGAGATCAAAGCCAAGGATGAGTCCAAGGCTGGTGCTGGCGAAGGCATGGGCTACTGAGCCCTCACACATTGACTCCTTTGTTCCACGACGGACACTGCAGGTCTCGCACCTGCAGTGTCCGTTCTTTTTGACGCCCCTTCGCCACCTAGGCACCTGCGATACAGTGCCACCATGGCCGCCTCGAAACAGAATTCATCCAAACGAGGTCCGCGGAGGCGACGCCGAGATCGAAGCCACTCCGACTCGCACGCCGAGTCAACCCCGCTTAAGCCCATTCCCGACCATCCCGACGTCCCCGCCGGTGAGGTCGAGTTGGTCACGGACACCCAGAGACTCCAAGCGGTCGTTGACGATCTGTCCGCAAGCGACCTGATTACGTTCGACACCGAGTTCATCGGAGAAGAGACGTATTACCCGCAGTTGTGCTTGGTCCAAGTTGGAACCCGCGAACGTGTACACCTAATCGATCCTCTGGCCATCAGCGACCTCACGTCGCTGTGGGACGTCATTGCCTCACCGAAGCACACGACGCTGGTCCACGCTGGACGCCAAGACCTGCAAATCCTCACACGGCAACTCGGCCACCCCCCCGAAGCAATCGTTGATACCCAGTTGCTTGCTGGACTGGCAGGCCTCCCATGGCCCTGCTCTCTGACCAAGTCTGTGCAAAGTGTGATTGATGCGCCCATGCCCCCTGGCATGACGTTCACCGCGTGGGACGCTCGTCCGTTGTCGGCCAAGCAACTCCGCTACGCCGCCGACGACGTCCGGTATCTGCCGATCCTTCACGCAAACTTGCACGCCCGTATTGCCAAGGCTGGCCATGAACAATGGGCCTGTGATGCGTGCCGCATTTTTGAAGATGCCGCGTGGTACGAATCCGACCTCGATGCACAGCGACGCAAGATCGAGGGCACGCGACGATTCAATAAGACACAGCGACGCGTCCTGCAGCGCTTGATCGAGGTCCGTGATGCAGTCGCCCGCCAAGAAAATCTCCCCCCGCGAACCACAATGCCCGACGCAGTGCTACTCCAGGTTGTACGTGATCGACCCGACTCGGCCGAGAAGATCGCCGGAATGCGAGGCATGCCCACCCGCGTAGCACATCGTCATGGAGACGCCTTCCTCGCGACGCTCGATGACGACGGCGTCGAACCGCCCGAGGTCGCACGAAAGCCTGGCGATGAGTCGCCCGGCCACCGCATGGCCATCGACGGTCTGTGGCACATGTTCTGCGCCTTGGCCATTGCCCGGGGCATCGCGCCGGGGCTGGCTTCGTCGCGGACGGATCTGGCGAATTGGTACATCGCTGGGCGGAATGGAATGCCCGGCAAAGCGTCATGGCAACAGGATATTTGCGCCGCCATTCTCGACCCACTTCTGTCTGGGGCCACTACACTTGATCTGCATTGGAACGAGGGGCGGCTCGTACAGATGCTCGCAAAGGACACCGACGCCACGTCATGACCAGAGATCGCATCGTGTCGGCCAACGAACAACCCGGCGATCCTGCCGAGACCACCCATTCTGGGCCAGCACTTCGACCACGCACGCTTGACCAGTACATCGGACAAACGCAGTTACAAACCCGCCTGCGTATTGCGCTGGCCGCAGCCCTAGAACGCGGGGAGCCCACCGAACACTTGTTGCTACACGGACCTCCTGGCCTTGGCAAGACCACCATCGCCCACATCGTGGCCAAGGAGATGGGCACCCGCGCCTACGTCACATCCGGCCCGGCGCTGACCAAAGGCGCTGACCTTGTGGGCACACTGACTCGCATGCAGCCTGGCGACATTCTCTTCATCGATGAAATCCACAGACTTCCCGCAGCAGTAGAAGAGTACGTGTACCCGGCAATGGAAGATTTCAAGATCGATTTTACGCTCGACTCGGGCATGCACGCCCGAGTCGTCACGTATCGACTGCAACCATTTACGCTGATTGGTGCCACAACACGCGCGGGTCTGCTCACCGCGGCACTTCGCAGCCGGTTTGGCATTTCACATCGACTCGACTTTTACGAGGCCGATGACTTGCACACCATTCTGACCCGCGCCGCGACGATGCTTGAAATAGCCCCACCCGATAGCGATGCCCTGGCACTGATCGCCAACCGAAGCCGAGGAACACCACGGGTCGCTCTGAGGCTGCTTCGCAGGGTCCGCGATTATGCGCAGGTGCACGCTGCCGAGACGATCACCACGATGCTGGCCGACGAAGCCCTCAAACTGGAGGGGGTCGATGAGCAGGGGCTCGATGAACTCGATCGGGCCTATCTCCGAATTATTCGCGATGTGTACGATGGCGGCCCCGCAGGCCTAGAGGCCATTGCAGCGACCTTGGGCGAAGATGCCGGGACGCTTGAGGACGTCGTAGAGCCATATTTGCTTCAGATCGGCATGCTCGCCCGCACCCGCCAGGGACGGCAATTGACCTCTGGTGGCTCCTCAACCATGCCACTGCTCGATACCTGACCGAGCCCAACAAATTATAAAAAAAACAGCCCTTCAAACCTCAATTAGTTGACTTTCAGCCCGATTGTGTCCATGCTAGGGGTGATCGGTTTCATCTTTCAGATGAAGCGCACTCAGTGACGGGCACCGATCGCACGTCTTGCCGCCCGTCGAAAGTGGCTGAATCCAGTACGGATTCGACCAAAGACGCCCCGATTTCGGGGCCGCCGACGCCGGAATAGCTTCCTGCAAGCGAATGCATCTATTCGCTTCAATCGAGGCCTTTTTCCGGTATGGTGGAAGGTCTTGGTCGCCCAGTGGGTGGGTTTGGCCCGGATTGCTCGGCGATAGTCGTCGGGCCCCATACAAGGTTGTCTCTCATGAACACTCCGAAGCGAACTGGTTTCACGCTCGTCGAGTTGCTGGTGGTGGTCTCCATCATCGCGCTGCTCGTGGGCATTCTGCTCCCCGCCGTCCAATCGGCACGTGACACGGCCATGGTCGGTGTCTCCAAGAACAATGCCAAGCAGGTCTACGCCTCGCACATCAACTACGAAGCCGAGAACGGCCAAATGTGGACAGGCGCCCCTGATAACCTCTCGCAGGTTGATAAGAACATACGCAATTCTGTCGCCGAACCCGCCTTCAAAGAAGGCGTCGATGTTTCGCAAGCCCTCCAGTGGTGGCAAAACAACTACTCCGATCCCAACGGTGGCTGGGCTGACTTCAGCGTTGGCGTGTCGTGGGGCGAAGGTACGCAGTCTGACGGTGCCAACTGGGCATGGTTCGGCGGCGGCTGCGTCGAGTTCATGGTCCCCTACACGTGGAGCGGAAGCGAAACTTCTGGCTACGGCGGAGGCATGGACAAGATGGGCACCTTCCGGTTCCCGCACAGTTATCAGGTCTCCCGCCAAACCGGTGGACCAACCGCCAAGATCTACTACGCCCCCAAGGACAAGGCCGTCATCGACTTCCTTCGCAAGCGTCGCTGCTTTGAAGGTGACATCGAAGTCTGCGATCCCAACTGGACCGGCGTCGATGATATGTTGAGTTCTCCGTGGGGCTACTCGCCGCCATTCCTCCGCGGTGTGCCTTCTTCGTACTGCCTCTCGCCGGCCAATATGCTCAGCGCCAATGTGTATCGCTATGACTCAGATCATCCAGGCAGTGGTGGCGGGTTCTCAAAGGGAGCGGCCGACCCCATGACAATGGCCGGTGGTTTCCGAGCCCCGTCAATGGGTCAATTTACCTACCCCACGCTCAAGACATTCTGCATGGAGCACCACATGCTCCAGAACAACAGTTTCGATTGCCACGACCGCTTTGAGGGTACGTGGATGCATGACGCCCTCAACTATGACGGCTGCCATCCCCCACTCTTCAATGGTCACTTCGACAGCGAGCCGGTCACCTGCATGGCAGATGGTTCAACCAAGACCCTTGGCATGAACGACGCCCGCCAATCAGATGGTCTGGTCAAGCAGATGGCCGTCGGCGATGGCGATGACGAAGCCGCGGGTGGTCTCTACCACCAATTCACGCCTGATGGCGAGGATTGCTACTTCCTCGACAAAGGCCGCTCTGGTTATAGCGACATGAGCGCTGGCGTCCACACCCACACGATCAACGGGCGTCGCGGTCGGGACTTAATCCAGATGCAATGATCCTGATCAGTCCTGCTCAAGAAGACACCTTGCGGGACCGGGACGAGTCACATCGTCCCGGTCCCGGTCTCTTTTTTTAGGGCCCCGACTCCCCTTCCCTCGTCGATACAATGCCCCCTCATGGCCAACACCCCCACCGTCAGCACAACGACTTGCGCCCCAACGTACCGGGGGCTGCTCTCCATGGTCGGCAACACACCGATGCTCGAAGTCACCCAGATCGACACCGGCCCGTGCACGCTGCTGCTCAAACTTGAGTCAACCAACCCGGGCAACTCCATCAAGGACCGCATTGCGGTAAGCATGATCGATGCCGCAGCAGCATCGGGCCAACTACCAGTTGGAGGCCACATCGTCGAAGCAACCGCTGGCAACACAGGCATCGCCCTTGCCATGGTCGGATCACTGCGAGGCTATCAAGTGACCGTGGTCGTACCAGACAAGATGAGCGAAGGCAAGATCGCCCATCTCCGCGCGTTGGGCGCCAACGTCGCCATCACGCGCAGCGACGTGCAGAAGGGACACCCGGACTACTACCAAGACGTCGCCCAACGCATCGCACATGAGACGGGCGGCTTCTACATCAACCAATTCGAGAATGTCGACAACCCACGCGTCCACTATGAAACAACTGGCCCAGAAATCTGGTCACAGTGCCACGGACAGATTGATGCACTAGTTGCCGGAATTGGCTCGGGCGGGACGCTCGCTGGCGCGGGGAAGTACCTCAAGGAACAACATCCCGACATTCAACTCGTCCTAGCGGACCCAGACGGGTCCATCTTGACGCCACTGATCAATGAAGGACGTGAAGTGGAGGCAGGCAGTTGGATGGTCGAGGGCATCGGCGAGGATTTTATTCCAGATGTCGCCGACATTGCGATCATCGACGAGGCCATTGCTGCATCGGACAAACAAACATTCGAGGCGGCTAGGACATTGCTTCAAATGGAGGGTGTTCTTGCTGGCTCCTCCACCGGCACGCTGCTCCACGTGGCCTTGACGTGGTGCCGGCGACAAACAGAGCCTAAAACAGTGGTCACATTCGTATGCGATCACGGGTCCAAGTACCTCGACCGAATGTTCAATGACTTCTGGATGACCGACCAAGGATTCATTGACCGACCATGCCGAAATGACTTGGCCGACCTCATCGCCCGGCGGCACAGCGAGCACGAGGACTTCACCATCGGACCAGACATACCTGTGATGCAAGCCGTTCGCATGATGCGGCTGTATGACATCAGCCAACTCGCTGTGCTCGATGAGCAGAACCAACTCATGGGCATCCTCGACGAATCTGATGTGCTCATGGCCGTAGCAGACTCGACCGACGCCTTTACCAACCCCGTTTCCAAATACATGACCACCAAACTCAAGACACTTGCACCGGACGCCGATGTGCACGACCTGCTTCCCATCTTTGAAGCAGATCGTGTGGCCATCGTCATGGACGGTGACAACTTCTTGGGACTCATCACTCGTATTGACCTCATCAATTATCTCCGCAAGAAAACCATGAGTTGACCCAATGGCTACAAGCACACACCAAGGAACAATCGCTGTTCACGGGGGACAATGGGTTGACCCAGTCACCGGCGCGGTGATGCCACCCATTTCCCTGAGTTCCACCTACGCTCAGCAGCGACCTGGCCAGCACGCAGGCTTCGAGTACACACGCAGCCACAATCCAACGCGATACGCCCTAGAACGCTGCATCGCCACCTTAGAGGGATCAACCATCGATGAGCAGGTCGACCCATCGTGCGGAGGGTTCGCATTTGCCAGTGGACTGGCGGCCATCGCCACATTGCTGGACACACTGACCTCTGGCGATCATGTGCTGGTTATGGACGATCTCTATGGCGGAACGCACCGACTGTTTGAACAGGTACGAACCCGTTCAGCGGGATTGCACTTTGACATCGTCGACCTGTCCGACCTCGCTGCGGCTGAAGCGGCCATCACCGATCGCACCACGCTCATCTGGATTGAATCGCCGTCCAATCCGATGCTCAAATTGGTGGACCTACAAGGCATCGCGACCTTGGCCAAAAATCATGGAATCACAACCGCCTGCGACAACACGTTCGCGTCACCCATCCTGCAACGCCCGCTGGAATTCGGAATTGACATCGTGATGCACTCGGCCACGAAATATCTTGGTGGTCACAGCGATGTCGTTGGGGGCATCCTCGTCACCGGCGATGCGGCCATCGCAGAGCAGATCCGCTTCCACCAGAACTCGGTGGGTGCCATACTTGGACCGTTTGACTCCTATCTGGTCCTTCGAGGCCTCAAGACCCTAGACGTCCGCATGCGGCGGCACTGCCAGACCGCCGCGGCCATGGCCGACATGTTGCACGACCACGACAAAGTCGCCCACATGTGCTGGCCTGGACACGCAACGCACCCGCAGGCCGAGTTGGCAGCACGGCAGATGCAAATCGATGGAGACTCCGCTGGCGGTGGCATCATCACGATCGACTTGGATGCAGATACCGACGGATGCTGCCGCTTCCTAGAGGCCCTAAATATCTTCACATTGGCAGAATCGCTCGGCGGCGTCGAGTCGTTGGCCAACCATCCTGCCATCATGACGCACGCTTCGGTACCTGCAGCCCGTCGCGAGGCCCTAGGCATCAGCGGCACGCTTGTCCGCCTGTCGGTGGGCATCGAAACTACCCAAGACCTCATCGACGATGTCGCACAGGCCCTCGAGGCAGTCTAGCCCCCTATTTACGTCCCAACGAAAGACCTCATATGCCCCTCTACGAATACCGCGC